>JANXXV010000977.1 GCA_025350445.1 Bryobacteraceae bacterium
GACCGGTATCGCGGCAGCAATGAGTATCGCCGATTCATTCGCGAGCCGCTGGAGATGACACCGGACGAACCGGCAACGCCCGCCCGGCCTGCGGACCAGAGCGGACGCCCGCAGGATGAATTACCCGAACTGCAGCGGCAATTCGGAATTCTGATGAGCCGTTTCTCGAAATTGCTGGCGGCGGATCGCAGGACACTGGCCATCTCGGCGGGACAAAGCGCGCTTATCGGCGCTTTTATCGTTTTGATATTCGGCACGCTTACCGATTCCGATCCAAAGCGATTCTCATTGCTGTTTTTCCTGGGCATCTCCTGCTTCTGGTGCGGGTGCAACAATGCTTCCAAAGAAATTGTGAAAGAGCGGTTCACATACAGCATGGAACGCGACGTGAACCTGGCGGTGAGCAGCTATGTACTTTCGAAGATGATCATGTTGGGGCTGGTTGGCGCGGCGCAGGTGGCGATCTTGTTCGGCATTGTGCAGTTCTTCGGCAAGGTTCCCGGTGATGCCACGCGCCAGTTGATAGCGATGGTGGTGTCGGTGCTTGCGGGCACGGCGACGGGTCTGTTTCTTTCTTCGTTAGCCAGAACCGAGGATCAGGCTAGCACGCTTGTGCCGATCGCGCTGATCCCGCAGATCATGCTGAGCGGTGTGATTGTTTCCGATATGCCGAAGCTCGCCGACCTGATGGCGCACGTGGGTATTAGCGGATTCTGGGTGTTCCGGGCCATGGAATCGGTTTTAAGGAAAGACTTTCCGAAAGCCAATGAGGCGCTACTGGTTCTGTGCCTGCATACCGTGGTATTTCTTATCGCGTCGGGTGTGGTGCTGTATCGCCGCGATTCGCGGGGGCAGATGGTGTACGGTAAGGCCGTGAATCAGCGGTTGCGTCAATAGTATGGTTCAAGCCCTGAGGGCCATCGCGTGCCGGCGGGCGGAGCGGTAGGCGGATGCACAGAAGTAGAGGCCGACCGCGGCGTTTACGTACATCCAAAAAAGGATGCGCTGCTGCGGATAGACCTGAAAAGGGGCGCGGCCGGAATCCGCGTCTAAGAGCAGATGAATGACGATGCCAAGGGTGAAGGCGAACGCCTGCCAGAAGCCCGAGCGGTCGAGCCGCGGGGTCATCAGGAACAGGATGGCCACGATTACGCTGTGACCTAACAGATTCCAGTACGATCCGAAGCCAACGAGTTTTTCGAGAGTGACGGGAAAGAATAATCCAACGGCAAGGGCGATTGCGATTTTGTGGACGAAGAACATGGGATCGGTGGGCCGCTGCAGACTGCCGCCGATGGTGATAAGAAGTAGTCCGGCGCCGACGGCCAAGCCGATCTGCAGCCAGTTGTATTTAGTGGAGCGCTGCACGGATTCGACTGCCTTCGCTGCATCCAGCAAACCGGCGCCGTAGTGATCGGCAGGCGCGTATTTCTTTGCGGACTTGCGCAGTTGGGAACGGATCTCCTTGGGGTCTGTCATGCCCATGGACACCAGCAAGGCCGCGACACCAGACACGTGGGGCGCCGCCATGGAGGTGCCGTTGAGAGGGAAGAAGCCATCGACACGAGGACCGCTGGGGCCGAAGAATCCGCGGCGCTGCATGAACGTATTCTGCCAGATCATCCCGGGCTCGCCCTGGCTTGGATCTCCGCCCGGGCCGGCGATATCGACTTGCTTGCCCCAGGTGGAATAGGAAGCGATCATGGCACCTGGCCCCACCGCGGATACAGCGATGCACTCCTTGTACTTTCCCGGATACCGCACACCTTCTTTCCCGGTGTTGCCGGCAGCGCATATGAGCGTGACGTTTTTTTTGTAGGCGTAGCTCATGGCTGATTCGGCAATCTGGCTGTAATCGGGGCCGCTAAGGCTCATGTTGGCGACGTTTGCGCCGTGATCGGCGGCGAAGCGGATAGCGTCGGTGAGAGAGCTGAGCAGCAATGCGCCTTTGGCGTCGGCGACGCGCAGCGGCATGATGGTGGCTTCGGGGGCCACGCCTGCGCCCAACACACCATTGTTGGTTGATTCGGCGATGGTGCCGGCGACGTGCGTGCCGTGCCCGTTATCGTCGGGTGAGAGATCCTTCTTGTCCGCGAAATTATAGCCCTTCACAAATCTGGCGGGATCAAAATCCTGCGCCTGAACTAACCCATTGGGAGTTACGCCGCCGGTTCCCGAATCGATGATGGCGACGGTCGCTCCATTTCCTTTTGACGTCGCCCAGGCGTCTTCCATGCCGATCATCTTAAGGTGCCACTGGCGCGGATACTCCGGATCGTCGGGAACAAACGTATTTGCCGGAGCGGCGGCTTGGTCGAGGTGGTACAAGAATTGGGGCTCGGCGCCTTCCACGAGCGGGCTGGCGCGCAAGAGGGTGAGGAGGCGGCCGCGGTCATTGGGGTTGATTTTCGCCACCATGAGCTTGGAGGCAACCGAGTGAATGGTGTTGTATTTCAGTTCAATGCCGAGGGACTGCCCGAGCGCGGCGATTTCCGCGTCGGTGATTGTGTCCTTGAGGTCGACCACAATCTCGTCGGGAACGGATTCAGAGATTGCGGACGGAGGTTCGGGGGCTGGGCGTTGCTTCTCGTCGGAACCGCCGATCAGGACGCCGCCGGAGATGAGGAGCAGAAGGATGGCGGTGGCGCGTCTGAGTTTCTGGAAGGAGCTAAGAAATGGCGCGCGCCGGGCAGGCGGCAGGGTCCGAGCCGGGAATGGTTCTTGCGGCATTTCGGATTGGGGCGCGCTTTGCGGGGAAAGGCGTTGGATCTTTGGCTCGGCGGCCGGACGTTTCCGCTCGGGGTTTAGTTCGCGCTCTGGTTCGTTTTCGGGAGTCATTTCGAATTACGCACGGTAATAGCGGAGTTCATTTCGAACGCGCCGGCGGACGGGCGGCGGGTGTGGATGAACTGGGCTTCGGCGCCGAACCCCGCGGTGGGGGCGAGGAAGAGGATGCAACCGAAGGCCTTGCCGCAGCGGATGAAGCTTTTGACGGTGAGGCCGGATTGGGGGCCGGCCTGGCTGGTGGTGAGGACGGCCCATTTCGTGACGCCGAAGCGCTGGCGCGCGGCGGAGGGCCTGCGGGAGGTCGCTGAGAACCGGCTGGCTGGCTGGCCGCTGACGGAGATCCACCTGAGTTCCGAGGAGGAGGCGCGCTCATGTTGCGATTCGCCGGAATGTTTTGTGGTCCGGTCTGCTTGGGTGCCGAACCTGCTTGTTGTCCGGCTTGTCGCGATCCGCGCGGAGGAGGAGCAGCGGGCGAGCCGTTCCGTTGCGAAGATGATGGAGCGGCCCCAGCGCGAGGTTGGTTGGCGTTCGGCCGCGGTGGAGGCGGGGGTGGCGGTGGCTTTTGACCGGCTGGTTTTTGCTGGGGCCGGGTTGGCGGTGTCGCAGGTTGATTGCCCGGGCGGGGTGGGGTGTTTGAGGGCTGCGGTGTTTGTGGCTGGGCGGATTTTTGACCGGCGGCGGGTGGAGAATTCGCGGGTTGTTGCTGCGGCCGGGTTGGCGGTGTCGCAGGTTGATTGCTCTGGCGGGGCGGGGCATTCGAGGGCTGCTGTGCTTGCGGCTGGGCGGGTTTTTGGCCGGCGGCGGGTGGTGTATTCGCGGGTGGTTGCTGGGGCTGGGTTGGCGGTGTCGCAGGTTGGTTGCCCGGGCGGGGAGGGATGTTAGATGGCTGCTGTGCTTGCGGCTGGGCTGCTTTTT
>JANXXV010000981.1 GCA_025350445.1 Bryobacteraceae bacterium
TCCATCTCCATGCCGCCGAATCGCTCCGGCACCACCACCGCGGTCAGCCCAAGTTCCGCCGACTTCTTCAGAATACGGACAGCAACTCCGGGCTCCTGATGCTGAATGGCTTCCAGGTTTGGGACCACTTCCCGGGCCCAAAAGTCCTCGGCGGTTTTCGCAATCGCGCGGTGCTCATCGGTGAAGTCTTCCGGAGTAAAGATCTCTCCCGCCTGCCGCTGTTCCAGCAGGAACGCGCCGCCTTTCGATCTGGGTAGCACAACTGTCGTGGTCGCCATCTCTAGTTCTCCTGGTTCAACGATTCGAATATGCCCGCCGCGCCCTGCCCCCCGCCCACGCACATGGTAACCATGCCGTAACGGGACCCGCGGCGCTTCATTTCACGCAGTAACGTAGCCGTGAGCTTCGCTCCGGTGCATCCCAGCGGATGCCCCAGCGCGATGGCGCCGCCATTCAAGTTCACCTTGTCCGGGTCGATCCCCGTCTGCCGGATCACTGCCAGGGCTTGCACTGCGAACGCCTCATTCAACTCGATCACATCGATATCATCCAGCTTCAATCCAGCCAGAGCAAGGGCCTTCGGAATAGCCACCACCGGGCCGATCCCCATGATCTCCGGCGGCACGCCCGCCACCGCGAAGCTGACAAACCGGGCCATCGGTTTCAGCCCGAGCTCCTGCGCTTTCGATTCCGACATCACCAGTGCAGCCGCCGCTCCATCGCTGGTCTGCGACGAGTTGCCGGCAGTCACCGATCCGGCAGCGTGGAACACCGGCCGCAGCTTCGCCAACGCCTCCAGCGAGGTATCGGCCCGTGGACCTTCGTCCTTTTCAAACAGCGACTTCTTGTCACCGCTCAGGCTCACAGTCGAGACACCCAGCGCGACAATCTCATCCTGAAACTTACCGGTCGCCTGTGCGTTCAGCGCATTCTGGTGGCTGCGGTATGCGAAGCGATCCTGATCTTCGCGGCTGATGTTGTACTTGCGCTGCACCTCTTCCGCGGTGAGCCCCATGCCCATGTAGATCTGTGGATGGTTGTCGACGAACCAAGGGTTCGGCGCGAACTTGTTGCCTGACATCGGGATCATGCTCATCGATTCGGCGCCACCGGCAAAGATGATCTGCGCGCTGCCCGAACGGATGCGGTCGGCGGCCATCGCAATCGCTTGTAAACCCGACGAACAGAAGCGATTGATGGTCACACCCGGCACCATGTCCGGCAGGCCGGCGCGCAACCCGGCGATGCGGGCCATATTCATTCCCGATTCCGCCTCCGGCATCGCGCAGCCCAGAATCACATCGTCCACTTCATCGGGAGGCACTTCCCGATACTTCTCCAGCAGCCTGCGGATTACCGCCGCCGCCATATCGTCCGGACGGGTGTTCTTGAGCGTGCCGCGGCCTGATTTCCCCACCGCGGTCCTCAAGCAATCAACCACTACAGCCTGTTCCATAGTTCGTTCCAGAGGGTCAGTTCCTGAGCGCCTTGCCCGTCTTCAACATGTGTTGGATGCGCTGCTGCGTCTTCGGATGGCCGCAAAGACTTAAAAACGCCTCGCGCTCCAGATCCAGCAGGTATTGTTCCGAGACCAGCGGCTCGCCGGTAAGCCTTCCGCCACTCAACACGTTCGCCAGTTTCTCGCCGACGACCACGTCATGATCCGAGATGAAATTCCCTTGCCGCATGGACCACGCACCCAACTTCATCATCGCAAAACCATTCTCTCCGGATACCTTGATGTCTTTCCGTGGAACTCCGGGCGAGTAGTCTTTAGCCAGAGATAACGCCAGTTGTTTCGCGTCGTCAATGAGGCGTTCCTTGTTCATTGAGACACGGTCAGCCCCGCGCAATAACCCGAGCTTCCGCGCGTCTCCAGCGCTGGTGGATACTTTTCCGTACCCAATCAATTCAAGCGCCCGCCGCGGGTCTTTCAATCGCAGCACCATTTCCTTGCAGCCGCCGCCACCGGGAATCAGACCGACTCCGACCTCCACCAATCCCATGTACAATTCCGCCGACGCCTGAACGCCCGTCGAGTGTAAAACGAACTCGCAGCCGCCGCCGAACGCCATTCCAAACGGAGCCGCAACCACCGGCCGCGGCGCGTATTTCAGCGCCATGCTCGCTTGTTGGAAACGTTGGATGGCGTCGCCCAGTTCGTCCCACTCGCCTTCCTGCGCAGCCAGCAGCACCATCATCAGGTTCGCGCCGACGCTGAAGTTCCCGCCTTGATTGGCGATGATCATCGCCTCGAAGTTGCGGGCAGTCTGATCAATGCCCGCGTGAAGCATGGTAACCGCATCCTGCCCCAGCGAGTTCATCTTGCTATGAAACTCGAGGCATAGGACGCCATCGCCGACGTCGATCAAGGAGGCGCCCGCGTTCTTTTCAACAACGCCCCTCGCGCGCTTCAGATCCGCCAATACACTGACGCCAAGCCGGGGCTCCAGCCATTCATACTGCCCCGCCCCAAGGTCGAAATACTGCGTGTGCGGCACCCGGTCCATATCAGCGGCACGATAAAACGACGTAGCGCCGGATGCCAACATGGCTTCGACGGAAGAAGCGAGCACACGGCCCTCCGCCTTCATCCGCCGGCACGTTTCTACGAAGCCCAAAGCGTCCCAAAGCTCGAACGGTCCCAATTGATTGGCATAGCCCCAGCGCATGGCACGATCGATTTCCACCACGCGGTCCGAAATCTCCGGTATCATCTCCGATGCGTATTGGAACAGATCGCCGAACAGCTTCCAAAGAAACGAACCGGCGCGATCCTCCGAGGCAACCAGCGCCCGCAGCCGCTGCGGCAGGTCTTCGATCGCCTTTGCGGCGTCCACCGAAGCGAACTTCGGCCGGGCCGCCAAATGATATTCGAAAGTCTTCCAATCGATGGCATGGATCTCACGATCCTTGCCCACCCGCTTATAGAAACCCTGTCCGGTCTTGTCGCCGATCCAGCGGCGATTCATCATTTCCGTAATAAAAGGCACGGGCAGGAACCGTTCGCGCCACAGGTCATGCGGCACCGCTTCATACAGATTACCGGCCACAAACGCCCAGACGTCCAGACCGACGATGTCGAGCAGGCGGAAGCTCGCGCTCTTGGGAATGCCCACTAGCGCGCCCGTGAGCAGGTCCACTTCCTCGATGGTGTAATCGCCCTCGATCATTGTCTTGTAGACGGTCGCGCCGAAAAAACTGCCGATGCGGTTGGCGATGAAGTTCGGCGTGTCCTTGCAGACCACTACACCTTTGCCCAGCCGGCGGCCGCAGAAATCCGCTACAAACCGGACCACTTCGGGATCGGTGGTTGCACCGGGGATCACCTCAGCCAAGTGCAGATAGCGCGGCGGGTTGAAGAAGTGCGTACCCAGGAAGTGGCTGCGAAACGCGGCGGAGAATCCTTCTGAGATCTTGGCCAGCGGAATGCCG
>JANXXV010000989.1 GCA_025350445.1 Bryobacteraceae bacterium
CTGGTTTGAAGGATCTCATAGTCAGGCGATCGCGCCCAAGACTGATTCCAGTTTCTGGCTCACACGATCACGCGCCCCGCGTGTTCTGATACTCCTAGGAGTCTGTCGGAATGAAGCTGTTTTCGACCAAGAATCAATCACTTACAGACCATGCAACGTTCGTAAGTTATTGATTCTACGTTCGAGAAATTCTATCTCCGACAGACTCCTAGAGCTTCTCATGCTCCAGCAGCTTCTTCTTTCGATCCACTCCCCAACGATAGCCGCTGATACCGCCGTCTTTGTGAACTATGCGATGGCATGGAATGGCTACCGCAATCCTGTTCTTCGCGCACGCACCGGCCACTGCCCGGACGGCCTGAGGTTTGCCGATCGCCCCGGCAATTTCCGCATACGACGCTGTAGCGCCATAGGGGACGGCCTGCAACGCTTTCCAGACCACACGTTGAAATGCCGTGGCGCGGATGTCCAGGGGCAGCGGAAACTGCCGGGTTTCGCCTTTCAAGTGCTTCACCATCGCTGTGACGGCGGCGGTTAGTTGCTCTGTATTGCTGTGGCAATCGGCGGCCGGAAACTCAGTGCGCAGCCCATCTTCGAGCGCCGCATCGGAATCGCCAAACGCGATCGAGCAGATGCCTTTTGCAGTGGACGCCACCAGCATCCGGCCAAGCGGCGAGTCGGCGAGCGCGAATTCGATCCGTTCGCCTTTACCGCCCTTGCGGTAGGAAGACGGCGTCATCCCCAGTTCGCCGCTGGAGCGCTCATAGAGCCTGCTGGGCGAACTATACCCGGCTTCGTACATGGCATCCGTCACGGCATGTCCTTTCCCCAAGCCTGCCTTCAGGCGAGAGGCTCTCAGCGCGTTCGCATACTCGCGGGGGCTCACCCCGACCGCGCGCTTAAACGTCCGTTGCAGATGGAACGGGCTGAGCCGGGCGAACTTGCTGAGCGCCGCCAGCGTCAGCGCCTCGTCCAGGTGTTCCGCTATGTACCGGCACACCCGCTGGGCTATCTCTGGGTTCGCCTGGGTTGGCTTGCATCGCAGGCAGGGGCGAAACCCGGCCTGTTCGGCTTCCGAAGCCGCGTCGAAGAATATTACGTTTTCCCGGTTCGGGCGCCGCGAAGGGCACCCGGGCCGGCAATAGATTTTAGTGGACTTCACCGCATAGAAAAACCGATCGTGAAGGTCTTCCTCCCGGGAAAGCACCGCTGTCCAGCGTTTCGTGTCCTGCATATTCTAACGATACGGAATTTGGCGCAGCGGTGCTATCCGCTTCTTGCTGTCGAACTGACGCCGCTGTGATATTCTGATCTCTGCGAAAAAAAAGGACACGAAACCATGAGAGTCGGCGTTTTCACAGCATTGCTGTCGCAGTTTCCGCTGGACAAAGTTATTGAGAAGCTGAAGAGCCTGAACATCAACACGGTGGAACTGGGGACCGGCAACTACCCCGGCGACCCGCACTGCAAGCTCTCCATGCTGCAGAACAAAACGGCGCTCAGGGAATTCAAGTCGCTGCTGGATGACAACGGCTTCTCTATTAGCGCTTTGAGCTGCCACGGCAATTCGCTCCATCCGGATCCGGCCGTTGCCAAGGCATATCAGGAAACAAGCAAGAAGACCATTCTGCTTGCCGAAAAGCTGGGTGTTTCCACTGTGATCGACTTTTCCGGTTGCCCCGGCGACAGTGACAAAGCGAAGTATCCAAATTGGGTGACCTGTCCCTGGCCGCCGGAGTATCTGGATGTTTTAGCCTGGCAGTGGGATAAGAAAGTGACTCCATATTGGATCAGGCAAGGGAAGTTTGCCGAAGATCATGGGGTGAAAATCGCCGTCGAAATGCACCCCGGTTTTGTCGCGTATAGCCCGGAGACCATGCTGCGGCTGCGGTCCATCGGCGGGAAATCAGTGGGCTGCAACTACGACCCGAGCCATATGTTCTGGCAGGGAATCGACCCCATCGCCGCCATCCGCGTGCTGGGCGACTGCATCTTCCATGTCCACGCGAAGGACACCCAGATCTACGAACGGAACCTGCCCGCGATGGGCGTATTGGACACCAAGAAGTACACCGACGAACGGAACCGCGCGTGGATCTTCCGCACCTGCGGCTATGGTCACGATGCCGGCTGGTGGAAGGAATTCATATCGACGCTCCGCATGTTTGGCTACGATTACGTCCTGTCTATTGAACACGAGGATACGCTCATGTCGCCCGACGAAGGCCTTACCAAGGCTGCGGAATTCCTCAATTCGATTGTGATTCGCGAACAACCTGCCGCCGCCTGGTGGGTCTAGAAATCTCTAGAACCTGCCACGATGTGAATGACCCAAATTTGCACTGGCGTGGTTTCTTTGGCTTTCACGCGCTTGTGGGCCGAAGCGAGTGAAAGCCACTAGTTTGATTGTAGGATGTACGACGCTATCTCGTGCAAAGCATCCTTCGAGTATTGCGTCTTCGGCATCACCTGGCCGAGGATCGTTTCGGTCTTGTCAACCTCTTCCTTGTTGATCCCGCGGAGGACCGGTGGCAGGCCTTCGGTGTCCCAAATGCGCGAGTCCCCGCTTGGAATTCCTTGGATGGTGTCTCCGTTCTTCAAGGCGACTTTCGTCAGCTTTGATTGCGGCGGATTTTCGATGGACTTGATCAGTTCGGCCCGGGTTCGTTTTAACTTGCGTAAGTCGGGGCCGATCGCAGTACCTGCTCCGTCTATGGCGTGGCACACGCCGCAGTTGTTTTCATTCGCCGCATCGAAGAAGAGAGCTTTGCCTCTATCGAAGTTTGCTGTCGGCGCCGTCTCCACCGGCTCCGCCTGTTGGATAGGCGCCTTGCCAGAGAGAGCCAAAACATAATTGACGACTGCTGTAATTTCGGCCGGCTTGAGCAATTCCTTGAACGCGGGCATGGAAGAACTGGGGATGCCGTCCGTCACGACCTTGCTAAGATACGCGCCGGCAAAATCGCGCTCGCGTAGTTTTGGGGCGCGACCGGGTTTCCCTTCCGAGCCGTGGCAATAGCCAATGGAGCATCGGGTTTTGAAGATCTGACCACCGTCAATCTCCGCGCTGAATGCGCAGGAGATCGACAGCAGAGCGATGGCTGCGATTCTCATTCCGGTAGCGCAAATACGAAGAGCGCGCTGCCACCTGGAAAGTCTTCCGCTTCGGGCCATAGCTGGGTCATCAGGCCGGCAAGCGCGCTGCCCCAACCTGCCGGGACCGCGATGTATTGCTTGCCATTGACTGAGTATGTGATCGGCGAACCGCGGTGGCCGGAGCCGGTTTGATAACTCCAGAGTTTCTTGCCGCTGGTGGCGTCAAAGGCCAGGAAATTGCCTTCGGGATCGCCGGTGAAGAGCAGGTCGCCCGATGTGGCCAGTGCGGACGCCAGTAGCGGATATTTCGATTCGTACGTCCATTTGATTTTTCCGGTGACGGGATCGCGCGCATCCAGATGGCCGCCTTCCTTTCCAATCGGCGGTTTGCGCAGCTCAAAGTTTCCACCAAAAAACGTGTTGCCGGTTTTCGGTTCTTCCTTCTGCACGGTGAGCTGCTGGCACCATTCGATTCCAGTGGTATAGAAGAGCCCTGTTTTCGGGCTGTACGCCCCGTGGTTCCAACTTCTGCCGCCGCCGATGCTGGGGCAGACGAGTATTGGCTTGCCTACTTGCGGTTCCTGGCGGCCCAGCAGTTTGCCTTCCTTATCGATACCCGTGATCCAGTTGATGTTCTTCGCCAGCGGCCAGGCATTGACGAACTTTCCGGTGGTACGATCCAGCACCCAGGTGTAGCCGCCTTTATTGGGGCTGACTAAAAGCTTCTCCGTCTTTCCGTTCACCGGCAGGTCTAACAACACGATCTCATAGCCCGCGTCCCAGTCCCAGACGTCGTGCGGTATTAGCTGGTTGTACCACTTCAGCTTTCCAGTGTCGGCGTCCAGCGCCACTATGCTGTCGGTGTAAAGATTGGCGCCCTCGCGGCTGTCACCGTAGAAGTCGGCTGCTGGATTGCCTACGCCCCAGTAAATGAGATTGAGCTCGGGATCGAATGACCCGGTCAGCCAAGTGGACCCGCCGCCGGACTTCCAGCTGTCACCCTTCCATGTCTCGTTGCCGGGTTCGCCGGGACCGGGGATGGTCCAGAAGCGCCAGGCGCGGCGGCCCGTCTTGGCATCGAAGGCATTGATGTAGCCGCGGTGGGCGGAATCGCCGCCGGTCACGCCTACCACCACTTTGTTATTGACCACGATTGGCGCACCGGTGATGTTGCAACCGCATTCCTTCATGCTCTCGACGGTGACATTCCAGGTCTCTTTGCCGGTCTTCGCATCCAGGGCCACTACATGATTGTCGATAGTGCCCATGAAGACCTGCCCGCTGCCGATGGCGACGCCGCGGTTCCAGGGGCCGTAGATGAGGCCGAATTCTTTGGGGATCGCGTAGTAGTAGTGCCACAGTTCCTTGCCGGTGACCGCGTCTATGGCGAAGACGCGGTTCGAAGGCGAGGTGATGTACATCACTCCATCCGCCACCAGCGGCGTCGCCGAGAATCCGCCTTCGATCTTGCCGGTTTGGAACACCCAGGCTGGTTTCAATTTGCCTACGTTGCTCTTGTTGATCTGGTCCAGCGGGCTGTAACGCCATGCGTTATAGGTGCCGCTGTAGGTGAGCCAGTTTTGCGGCTCTTTGGCGGCGCTGTTGAGCCGCTGCGTGGTAACGTCCGCTGCCTGGAGAGCGGCGGCGGCAAGGCCTAGTGCGAAACACAGTCGGATGAGCATTCTAAAGATTATATGCCGGGTGGAAGGCGCGCTAGCGGGACTTAGCGTTACTGACACTGGTGTTTACGGCAACGCGTACTGGCGGGAGGCCGGCCTCGTACTTTTTCCCGCAACAAAATAAGAGAAATCCGCAGGCCTAGTCCCACTACCCTTATGACTCAGAGGCCGAAAGATGACTCGTATTCGCATTTTCTTGCTACTTGCCGCAACCGTTGTCCAGGCGCAGGAAAGCGTGCTGGCCTTCAAGGCGCCCGCGCTGGCCAGTGCATATGCGGCGCTACAAGCCCGGTCTTACGAGGCGGCGATTGAGCTTTTTCAGCAGGCTATTTCCGCCGAACCCAATAGCGCTGGCATCCGGAAGGACCTTGCGTACACGTATTTGAAAGTCGGCGAGCCCGAATCGGCCCGCACGCAGTTCGGCGAGGCCATACGTATCGATCCCGCGGACACCCATGTTGCGCTGGAATATGCATTCTTATGCAACGAAACCAAGCAGCAGGCCGAGGCCCGGCGCATCTTCGACCGCATTCGCAAGACTGGCAACGCCACGGCCGAGACCGCATTCCAAAGCATAGACAAAGCACTGAGCGACGGCATCATCCGCTGGACTAAGGCGCTGGAGCTTTCGCCGGGAAATTTCAGTGCCCACCATGAGTTAGCTCAACTGGCCGAGCAGCGGGACAACCTTCCGCTGGCGGCCGAACACTACGGGAAAGCCTTCGGGCTACGCCCCGACATGCGCGCCTTACTGCTGGATCTGGCGCGGGTTTGGAAGGCGCAAAGCCATACCGAAGATGCAACGGCCGCTCTGCTGGCGGCGTCCCGGGGCGGGGAACCGCGGGTGGCGGAAGCGGCCCGCGAGCAGTTGCCGCCGCGCTATCCCTATGTTTACGAATTCAAGCGGGCGCTAAGTCTGGATCCTAAGAACATTGAGCTTCGCCGCGAATTGGGTTATCTGCACCTGGCGATGAACAACAAAGCCGAAGCTATTGTGGAGTTTCGGAATGTGACGGCGCTAGCGCCGGACGACTTGCTGTCCGCCGCTCAATTGGGATTTCTACTACTAGGAACCAGCGACAAAACATCGGCGATTTCGCTGCTGGAAAAAGCGTTGAATTCGAAGGACAAAGAAGTAACCGATCGCGTGCGAAAGGCTCTCGCAGTGCCCCAGGCTTCGTCTTCCGAACCGCGCCCGGAAACACGCCAGGATCCAGCGGTCCTGGCCACGCGCAGCCTCGAAGCCGGCTATTTGAAAGATGCCCTCAAGTACCTGCGGATTGTGTATGAGGACAATCCGGGCGATTACGCCGTGCTGCTAAAGCTCGGCCGGACCTACAACCAACTTCACGATGACAAGCAGGCGCTTGGATTTTTCAAGCAGGCCAAGAAAAGCCCAGACTCGAAGATTGCCGATGAAGCGTCGCGGGCTTTTGAAAATCTACGCCCCGGCTTGGCGCGTGTCCGCACCACGGTGTGGACGTATCCGTTCTATTCTTCGCGATGGAAAGACCTGTTCTCATATAGCCAAATTAAGACTGAATTCAAACTGGGGTCGCTACCGATTCATCCCTATATTTCTACCAGAATCATCGGCGACATCCGTGGTCACACGGAAGCGCAAAGCGGACCGGCGGCCCCGCAGTATCTTTCCGAAAACTCGTTCATCTTCGCGGCCGGCGTCTCCACCACTCCATGGAAAGGATTGATGGCGTGGGGAGAAGCCGGGGAGGCGGTGCAATACCGCAGACAGCCGAATGTAGGCAAAATGATTCCGGACTACCGCGGCGGGCTGTCGTTTTCCAGAAGCGTGGGCCATAATCTGGGCGCGGAATCGAAGGGACTGTTCTTTGAATCGAACAACGACGGCGTCTTCGTCAGCCGCTTTCAGAACGACGTGCTGTTTTACTCGCAAAACCACTTTGGTTATACGCTGCCGGAGATGGCAAACATCCAGTTTCAATTGTTCTGGAACGGCAATGCCACCACGGATATGAACCGGCAATACTGGGCGAATTACTTCGAGCTGGGTCCGGGAGTGAAATTCCGGACCAG
>JANXXV010001030.1 GCA_025350445.1 Bryobacteraceae bacterium
CCACGCGTCGTATTTCCACGCATTCGCGAGGTGAGCGCTGGCGGCTCGACCGCGCCTCCGTTGCCTGAACTAGCGGATGGCGGGTCCGGCTGTCCGCGCATTCCACCGCCATTCGCGATTGACCCCGGCGACGGTGACGACGGCGGTGGTACCGAGCCTCCTCCACCAGATGAACCCGATCCCACTGATCCGACGCCCGCGACCGCTGTTGTCGTGCTGGAGGCCGCACCGCCAGCGCTCACGGCTGATCCGGTGCCCGCTGCTGCACTGCCTCCTCCTGCCAATGCGCTCACTCCGGCGACTGCGGCACCACCCACTGCTAGCGCGGCACCCCCGACAACGGCAGCGGTCGCCACGAGATCGCCGCCAGTCAAAGCAGGAGATCCACCGATCACTGCCGCGAATAGTTTCGGAATCTGCCAGCAGCACATCATGAAGATGAGCGACCCGCCCATCACGTCGAAGGCCGTCATCACTGGACGCGCGGACGCTGCGATGGACTGCGCCTCATCGATCCAGCCAAGGCTCAGACCGAATCCGGCGGAGATCAGGCAGTACAGCAGCAGAATCTTGATGCCGATGGAAACTGCAAGGCCGATGTATCGCTCCGTGTACGGTGCCGTCCATCGACTGCCACCGAAACCGAGAAAAATAAAACCAACCGAAACGACAAGGTAGCTTTCGACCAGAGTGACAATGAAGTTGATCGTGATGAACGTGTAAGAAATAACAATTATCAGGGCTGCAAACGCGAGCGCCAACGACGCGCCGGGGTTACTGAAGAAATTCGAGGTACTTGCGCCATCCAGTAGTGCGCCAGCTAGCGAAAGCCCTTGTATGAAAACACCACTCGGGGACAACGCGCCGAGTCCGGCTGCATTTTGACCAATTTGTGTGAAGCTCTCGATGATCGCAGGAATCCAGATGCGGCCATTCAGAAGCAGAGCGTAGAATGCTCCAATCCACATCAGTTTTCGGACCAGAGCCGAGGTCCAGCTCTGGAGGTCGCTCTTTGCCAGCAGCATGACGGCGGCACTCCACGCGAACTCGATGATGGCGAGAATCCCGAAGAGCGAATTCGCATACACCCAGACGTTGGTCGTCCACAGAATTCGTTGGTCGCGGAACTGATCCACGATCTGACTTGGGACGGTGCTGTTGAAGCCCGGCCCTGGTTGCGCCCAGACCACTTGGTTGAAAAGAGTAACAATGGCGGCGATTGCTAGCCACCGAAGGGCCGCTGCCCTGCAAATCAACGATTTGGGAAGTATCTCAAACACGACACACCTCTCCTGTTCACCTTGGCGGTGCGGTTTACTTTGTGGATCTTGGTCTTGCTGAAACCCGGGACTCTACTTGAGACCGGGCAAGTATGTTTTGTCGTCGCCGGTCACGGGACCAGAGCGCCAGAAGGCAATTTCGCGGGCGGCGGCGCATAACCGCCCCTCAGTGGACTCAGCCCATTGCGCCGTCGCATTCAGCCGCACCGGCTTGCACATTTCGTCCGCCCGATAGGCCACGTCTTTGTGCTTGCCGAGCCACTCTCGCATTCCGTCCTTTGAAACGGCTGTCAGAGTTCCTGAACCGGCCTGCTCCACCTTCTCAACGATGGGACTGCTGGTAGGCCAGTAGCGAAGGAAACCGCGGTGTGAGCTGCGCCCCTGCTTATTTCATTCTGGAAGACAACTTGATGATCTCGCCGTCCACCACAAACACGCCCTTGCCTTGATGGTGAATGGTGCGGGGATGTTTTTGTGAACGGTTGATCCGGGCCCCCACCCCTCAAGAACAAAGACGCCGTATTTGTTTACCAGCGTAGTATTGACGACCTTGCATTCGAGATTGGCGTAACACCCGTCGACAAGCGGCACCCGCGCATGGGCGGCTTTAGCGGGCGTAAGGCCGAACTCTTTTAATTTATCGACAGTTCGCCCGGAGCTGTTACCGTATGCCACGACTTTCTTCCCAAGTTCCACGGTCGGTATGTTGATCACGCATTCTTTGGTCTTCCTCACGATGTCGAATGTGTAGTCGCGGTTGCTGATCACGCAAGCCAAAATCGGCGGCTCAAAATCGATCGTCATCTGCCATGACATTGTCATGATATTCGCCTGTGGGCCGATCATGGTCGAGACCAGTACGACCGGCCCCGGCTCGATCAGGCGATAAACCTGAGATAAGCGCAAGGATGTTTTCGCCATGAGTATCAGTTCCAGGTGAGAATTTCCGGCTGCTTGCGAGGTACGGGCGGCGTAACGCCGGTGGGCACGCCGGCAATGATCGGGGCAAAGGCCGTCATTTCGGCGGGGATGCCAAGTTCTTTTTTCCACTGCGGCGTATTCAACGCCGTGACCGCAAGGCCGATGACGCAAGTGCCAAGCCCATTCGCGCAGGCGGCAAGTATCAGGTTTTCAGCCGCCAGCCGGCAGTCTGAGACGACGAACGGCCCTAACGGCTTTCCACAGATAACGATCAGCGTTCCGGCGTTAAAGAAGGCATTGAATTCCGGAGCCGTGAAGCGATCGGACGTATGGCTTCCCCCCGGAGGATGAATGGGATCCGTTCCACGGGTCAGGAGCTCTTTCACGCTATCCGACAGGCAATTCAGGATGTTCTTATCCTGAATGACGGCAAATGCCCATGGCTCCTCATGCACGGCGGTGGGAGCGTGGACAGCGGCATCAAGCAGTGTACGGATCATGTCCTCCCCGATCTTTTGAGGCGCATAATCGCGCACGGAGCGGCGATGATAGATGGCATCCATTGCGCTCATCACGGTTTCGGATGGTGTCGTTTTCCGCTGGTTGGTCATATTCATTTTCCTTTTATGCTGCTTGCTTGGTTAAACAGGTCCCGCTTCCAGTATCCAAATGTTATCGCCGGGACGTCACCGTCGCGGATCATGAAGGCGGCGGCCAAGAGCAATTCCCCCACCCAACAGGACAGGCCGTTGATTTTGTGGCCATTCCCATTCGTAGAGGTGAGCCGACATTGCCATCGACATTCAACTGCATCTGTTGGGCCAAACCATAACGTGAGCTACATGCAGAAGAGTTGCTCGGCGTCGGGCCCGAGTCCTGCATGGCGATATCAAGATGTCATCTCATGAAAATGGCCGATGAGTACGGACAGTGTCCGGTGCACAAGCCCGCATCGGTTGGACTTCCCGTCATCAAGTAGATGTAGCTATGCTCAGCGGGGAGATTTCTCCCTTGGTTCCTCACACTGCCGGGTCAGCAGGGTGAAAAGGTGGCGCGCCAGACGCTACTTCTTCGGCATGACCAAGAAATCTTCGAAGTAACTCGTGCTATCGGTCTTCGATCGGAGCCCAATCTTGCCGGCGGCGGGTGGCCGGAGCACCGGATTGTTTGCGGGCGACAAATCCGGATTCGGTACGCCCTTTGCGGCCGCTGGTTCAGTACCGGGCGTGTACTCAAGCGCCAGGCTTTCGTCCAGCCACGCCTTGAAGTTCGTGCCATGCGCTGCGGTCCAGCGGGAACGGTTTGGAACGATCGCTGAATCGGATCGGCCGCCGGATGCCGTTGTGGAATTCCCATAAGGCGGCGTTGTTCTCGGTATCGTTGTAGCGGATCGCCAACAGGTCGCCGTTCGGTTTGACGTTGAAGAGGATTCCGGAACACCGGTCAGACTCTCCGCCAACTTCACGCTGATGGTGCCGTCGGAGAAGTTGTTCACGTCCTGCCTGAAACCTACACTGGTCCAACTGTTCACAACACAAGTGCAATCATGAGGTGATGAATTTTGCACAACAACTCGCCGGCGTGCTTCCTCAAGACCTCCCCCACCGCGACAACGTAATCTCCAAGGCAGCCCAACATCTCGAGCTAATCGCGCAAGTCAACCATCACCTGAACCTCACCCGTATCATCACACCCAGGGAAGCCGCAATCAAACACGTACTCGATTCCGTACTCCCTTGGCGCCTGTTCGCAGATGCAGCACACATTCTCGACGCAGGTACCGGAGCAGGGTTCCCCGGCATCCCTCTCGCCCTCGCTCTCCCCGAAATCCAATTCACCCTATCCGAATCGATTCAGAAAAAAGCCCGCTTCGTGCAATCCGCCGTCGAAGCGCTCCACCTCCCCAACGTAAGAGTCACCGCGCAAAGGGCGGAAGAAATCCCGGCCACCAGCCTCATCACAGCCCGTGCGGTGGCGCCCCTCAATCGCGCCATCGTCCTCTTTGAGCCAGCCCTCAAAGCAGGCGCCCGAGTGCTTCTGTACAAAGGTCCCGACGCCGCAACTGAAATAGCCGAGGCATCCATCGAAGCCAAAAAACGCAATCTTGCCATGCGCATACTGGAGCGGTACGATCTGCCCGATGCCCTAGGCTCCCGCACCATCGTCGAGCTAAACCGTCGAAGCGCCTAGTCCTGCTCCCCGCCGCCGTCCAGCAGCCGCAAGCCCTCAAACGCGGCAGCCCCAATCAACCCGGCCTTCGCGTAGACGAACAATTTCGCGCGGCTGTCGCTAATGTCCAGGTTTCGCATCGTCAATTGACCAATCCGATCCTGCGGCGTAAACGCACCCTCGCCCTTTTCCATCGTCAACCGCTCTGGCGCGTAAGTCAGATTCGGGCTCTCCATATTCAAAATCGAATAGTCGTTGCCACGCCGCAGCTCAACGGTAACTTCGCCGGTAATGGCCTTCGCCACCCAACGCTGCAGCGTCTCACGCAGCATCATCGATTGCGGATCGAACCAACGCCCCTGATACAAAAGCCGCCCCAATCGCCGGCCCATGTCGCGATACTGCTCAATCGTGTCCTCGTTGTGAATGCCCGAAATTAATCGCTCGTACGCGATATACAACAGCGCCATCCCTGGCGCCTCATAGATGCCCCGGCTCTTGGCTTCAATGATGCGATTCTCGATCTGGTCGGACATGCCCAATCCATGCCGCCCGCCAATCGCATTCGCCTCCAGAACCAGATCCACACCGTCCGCGAAGCTCTTGCCGTTCAACTCGACCGGCAATCCCTCATCGAATCTGATCGTCACTTCCTCGCGCTTCACATCCACATCGTCGCGCCACGACGCCACACCCATAATCGGCTCCACAATCTTGATTCCTGAATGCAGGAATTCCAGATCCTTTGCCTCGTGCGTTGCGCCCCAGATATTCGAATCCGTCGAATAAGCCTTCTCCGTGCTCATATGAAAACTGAGCCCGGCCTTCTCCAGCAATTCAGACATCTCCTTGCGCCCGCCCAACTCATCAATGAACGTCTGATCCAGCCAAGGCTTATAAATCCGCAGTTGCGGGTTCACCATCAAACCGTAGCGATAGAACCGCTCGATATCGTTACCTTTGTACGTGCTTCCATCACCCCAGATATTGACTTCGTCTTCCTTCATCGCGCCCACCAGCATCGTTCCCGTCACCGCGCGCCCAATCGGCGTCGTGTTGAAATACGGAACGCCCGCGGTCGTGATGTGAAACGCACCGCACTGCAGTGCCGCCAGCCCCTCGCGCACCAACTGCG
>JANXXV010000023.1 GCA_025350445.1 Bryobacteraceae bacterium
GCCCCGGTTTCCCCTATCAAGTCCGCCCCGGCGGCAAGGCGCTCATCATAGGACCCGGCGGCGGCTGGGACGTAGCCCGCGCCCTAGCCTCCGGCAGCAAAGACATCACCGGCGTGGAAATCAACCCCATCATCGCTACCACCATCATGCGGAAGCAATTTCCGCAGTACAGCCGCGGGCTTTACAGCCGTCCGGAAGTCCGCAGTGTGGAAGAAGACGGCCGCAGCTTCGTGCGCCGCAGTCCCGAAAAATATCAGGTCCTCCAAGCTACGCTTGTGGACACATGGGCATCTACGGCCGCCGGAGCCTTCGCGCTATCGGAGAACAATCTCTACACCACCGACGCCTTTTACGATTACCTCAGCCACCTCACGCCCGACGGCATTCTAGCTTTTACCCGGTGGGGCTTCGATCCTCCGCGCGAATCGCTCCGTCTGCTCTCGCTCGCCAAGAACGCTCTTAATCGTCTGGGCGAATCCGATCACAGCAAGCACGTGATGGTGGTCCGGGAAGGCGGCGCAAAGGAGCTGGCCGGATGGGGCGCGCGCGACACGGTGCTGGTTTCCAGAAAGCCATTCACGCCGCAGGATATGGACCGCGCCCGCGCCGCCATCCGCGAATCGCACATGCAGGCCGTCTATCTGCCCGATGAAAACATCCCAAACCCCTTCACCGAACTGATGCACTCCGCCGATCCTGAAGCCTTCTACCGGAGCTATCAATACGACATCTCGCCAGTGAATGACGACCGCCCCTTCTTCTTCTACAGCGTCCAGCCGCGCGACCTCTGGAACTTTATCACCACCACGCAGAACGCCAGCGCCGATTACAAAATCAATCGCGCCGTGCCGTTGTTGTTCGGCCTGATGGGCGTCAGCGTCGCCGCCACCGCACTCATCCTCTTGCTTCCACCGCTGGTCCTCGGCAGCCGTCTCCCGAGGGAAAAGGGCGTCCTCCGTTTCCTTTGGTATTTCGTCTTCATCGGCACCGGATACATTCTCATCCAGGTAGCCCTCATCCAGAAATTCGTACTGCTACTCGGCCATCCCACCTACGCCCTCACGGTCATCATCTTTTCCATGCTCGTCTCCAGCGGCATGGGAAGTTTCATGAGCCGCAAAATTCTAAAAGGCTCTGACCAGCGCCTGGTTTGGGCATTGCTCGCTGTAACTCTCTTAGTCACCCTCTTGGCCTTCGTCGCGCCAATCGTTAGCGAGGCAGGCATCGCCTGGCCGCTCTGGGCGAAATTCATTGTCACCGCACTTCTCATCGCCCCCGCGGGTTTCGCCATGGGAATGCCATTTCCCACCGGCCTTACGCGCCTCGAACGCCGCCACAAACCCTCCGTCCGTTGGGCCTGGGCCCTCAACGCCGCCTCCAGCGTCCTCGGTTCGGCCAGCGCCATCTTCCTCGCCATCTATCTCGGGCTCCGCGAAACCCTGCTGATCGGAGGATGCATGTATCTGCTCGCTCTGATAGTAATCAAACTCACACGGCAGGAAGAGTCTTACTGACGCCGCGTATTTTTTGCGCAGTAACATCAGCCTGCCAAGGGTCTATTTCGTCTAATCGATTGATCTTTCGTGCTGGACGCCTTTGGCATGTCAGTTGCTCTCTTACTGGATGGAGGGGTTTGACATGATGAAGTTTTTCGCCATTCCCGCAATATCAGTAGCACTGTTGTCGGCGCAAGTGACGCCCAACCCAACGCAGTCGCAGACCGGATCGTCATCGAATCAGGTAGTCACGCTCGATAGACAACCGATTTACAGGATCACCGTAGTCTCCCGGACCGCCAAGGCTATCAACTACCGCCACCGCAGTGCATCCACTAAGGTCGACTTTGAAGGCACCGCGCTGCTACCGCGCGCCCACGGAGACGCGAAGGTTCAAAGCAAACAGGGAACCATCGACGTGGAAGCGGTATTCCGCAATCTCGAGCCGGCCACCAAGTTTGGTTCGGAGTATCTCACCTATGTGATGTGGGCAATTTCGCCCGAAGGCCGCGCCGTGAACCTCGGCGAGGTGTTAATCAACGGCAACGGCACAAGCAGCAAGCTGAACGTATCTTCAGACCTGCAGGCTTTCGGCCTCATCGTAACGGCGGAGCCATACTTCGCGGTTACGCAGCCGAGTGACGTGGTCGTCATGGAGAACATCGTCCGCGCGGACACCTTAGGCAAGGTGGAAGATATTGACGCCAAGTATGAACTGCTCCAACGCGGACAATACGTCTTCAATGTGGACAAGTCGAAAATCAAGCCGTATGATCTGTCTGACGCCAAGGTGCCCATCGAGCTGTATGAAGCGCGCAACGCGGTTCAGATTGCCCGTTGGACGGGCGCCGATAAGTACGCCACGGAGAGCTATCAGAAGGCCGTTGCCCTGCTCGCGCAGGCCGAAGACTACCAGGTTCGCAAGCAAAAAAAGCCCACGTCCATGATCGCCCGTGAAGCGGTCCAAACCTCGGAAGACGCCCGCGTCATCACGCTTCGCCGCATCGATCAGGAAAAGCTCGATATGGAACGCCAGGCAGCGGCCGATCGTGAATCCAAAGCCAAGGCCGAAGCCGAAGCATCCGACCGCCAGCGCGTAGTGGCGGAAGAACAACAGAAGGCCGAGTCCGCCCGCCGGGCGATGGCTGAAGAACAACAACGTGCCGAATCCGCCCGTCGTGCCGAGGCCGAACTATCCGCAAAGAATTCGGCGCAACTGGCTAACCAGGCTAATGCGGAACGCGCTGCCGCTGAACTTGCCAAAGCGGACGCCGTGGCCGCCCAACAGCAAGCTGCTAGAGATCGCGCCGAGGCCGATGCTGCCCGTGCAGCCGCCGTTGCCCAACAGCAGATCGCCATGGCCGAAACCGACAAAGCGCGCCAGGCCGCTGCCGAATCCGACCGTATGCGCATCAAAGCCGAAGGCGATCGCGAAGCCCTCCGCAGCCAACTGCTGCAACAGTTCAACCTCATCCTCGAAACCCGTGACACCGCCCGCGGCCTCATCGTCAACATGTCGGACGTGCTCTTCGATACCGGCAAGTACAACCTGCGCCCCGCGGCTCGCGAAAAGCTGGCTCGCATCTCCGGTATAGTCCTCTCGCATCCGGGATTGAAACTGGAAGTCGAAGGCCACACCGACAGCGTCGGCAGCGAAGACTTCAACCAGAAGCTATCTGAACAGCGCGCCGCCTCTGTCCTCTCATACCTGACCGGCAGCGGTATCCCTACAACCGCTGTCACCTCGAAAGGCTTCGGCAAAACCATGCCGGTCGCCTCGAACGACACGGCGGCAGGCCGTCAGCAAAACCGCCGCGTGGAACTAGTAGTTTCCGGTGAAGTGATCGGAACAAAGATCACCGAGCTCCGGGGAACTATAGTTCCGGCGAACACGCCCAAAAACTAGGCAACCCAACTATCCTGGAGGCTGTACCCAAAACGGGCCGGTCTCCATTTTCTTCTACGGAACCCGCGTAAAACGGACTCGCTTCCGGCGGCCAGGTCCGCCGGGTTTCTCTTTCGATCGGCGCCGCCCGAATCGGCCTTTGCGCTTCTACGGAGCCATTTGCCGCAGCACAGACTCCAGCGCTTCCACAAAAAAGTACTCTCCCCACATCACAGACTCATCCACTCCCAGATCTTTGTGGATATGATAAACTCCGCCGCGCAAAATCCCTTCCCATCCCTTCACACCGCTCCCCAGATGCGATTCACATAAGCTCCGTAAAATCCGCACCGCGGTAGTCCAGTAAAGGTGCCCCTTCAACGGATCCGTAATCAACCGGCACAACCGCAGCAATCCCGAAGCCGTAATAGCCGCCGCCGACGTATCCACTTGCTTCCGGCTTTCGGCCGGCGCGTTGAAGTCCCAAGGCGCAACGCCATCGGCCGGTGAATGCGTAATGTAATAATCCGCGCAGGCCTCCGCCGTTTCCAGGAACCGCGGATCGCGGCTGTACTCATAGCAGGTACTGAACCCATACAAGCTCCAAGCCAACCCGCGCGACCAGCAAGAATCGCCCCTATACCCCTGTTGCGTGGTCTGCCGCAAAAACTCGCCGCTCTCCAAATCGAAAATACCTTCGTGCGCCGTGGATCCATCGCCGCGAACCAGCACCCGCCGCGTGGTCAACGCATGACGCAGCGCCACATCCCGCAGCATTCGGTCGCCGGTTTCCCGCGCCGCATAGAATATGATCCCCACGTTCATCATGATGTCGATGAACAGCGAATCCTCCGCCACGAAAGATCGCAGATATTGGCCCTTCTCCTTGAACCGCATCGCCAGCGTCTGCCCGGCCTGCACCAGAACATCGTTCAATTCCTGGTTCTTCGTCATCTGAAACCAGCGGTAGTATGTGGAGAAAAAGATGAAACCCAGGTCGTGAACCTCGCGGTCCATCTTGCGCGGCTCCAGCGGCATAGTGTAGGCAATCGCCTGGTCCATCCACCAATCCGCATCCGGGCTCCCCGGCCCCAACTGCCGGTGGAATAGCCACATCATCCCAGGTAGAAAACCGTCGCACCAATGCGTCCACGATGCACCTTCGTGCTTCCACTTGCCGTTCTTCGTGTACATCGGATAAAAACCGGGGTGCTCAGCGATCAGGCTTCGCACCTGTTTCTGCGCGAAGTGGAAGGAATCTTCAAACAACTGCCGGTCCGTCGAGAGCTCGAATTGAATCACTGTCTATTTTTCCTCGGATGGGGACTGGGTACGCCAAAACATCAACAGGCCGCGCGCCAGTTTGAAATTATCCCCACCTACAAAGAATACGCTGCCCGGAAGGTCGAGTTTCGGGACCCCAAGCCCGGCGTTCATACGCACGTTGGACCCGAATCGCGTGGTGCCCGGTCCGGAGATAGCGCCTCCCGCGGCCACAATCTGATCCAACTCCATGTGGATAGCCCCCTTCGCGCCGGGAAACTCAACCTCGAAAAACTCAAGCCCAACGATGTGGTATGCGCTACGCGGCCCATTCTCACGGCGAAGCGCGGTAATTCTGCCGTGCAGCAGCGCGCCCTTCGGCGCAATCACTTCACCGTTCTTCTTCACCGCTTTCCGCAACAAGCCCGTCACCGGATCACCCGTTGCGGAGGTTTCCGATGCAATCGGCGTCTCCAGCGAAACCTCCAGCAGCAACCCGTCCGGCACTGCAATCGTCCTGGGCGCAACCGCCGGCCTTCCGGCATCCGGAGCCGGGTCTGAAAACACCAGCACCGATTCCCCGGTGTACTGCCGGCAGCCCGTAAACCGTGTCACATTCACGCTCTCCGAATTACCCTCGTCCATCATCTTCAGTTCGGCCGACTGCGGCAGCAGAAAATTCTGTCCTCCGATATCGGCCCGCATATAGTCCACCGAATCCATCGCCCGCGCCAGGTGAAGTTCCGGCGGAATGTTATCGGCTTCCACTTCCAGCCGCAGCAAATCCAATGTTTCCGGATTCGCCCAAATGGACCCGTGATAACCCACAATCGCCTCCCGCGACCCCACCCGCAGCGTATAGCCGCTCAACAGCTTCGGCACTTCGTAGTCCCACTGCAGCGCCGTCCGGTTGTTCTTTGTCACCTCGCCCACGTAGCTAATCCGCGCGCTCCGCGACTGGAAAATACTCTTCGCATGAAGCGCAAACGTGCCGTTCCCAATGGCGCCGCCCGAAACAATCCGACTGATCTCTTTGTCTTCGAAGTTGCCCGCCCCGGGCCAGGAGAAAAGTTCCTTGCCATTCACCAGCGCCACTTCGAGCCGGACCATGTCTACCAGCTCATACCTCCGGGACGGCGCGCGCCGCACCTTGCGCTCGATGGTCTGCAGGCAGGTATAGTTCGGCAGGCGCGACAGATTCACAATCATCTTGCTGCGCACCTGACCATACAAGGCGTCGCCCGCCGGCACCCGTGTGGACACGGTGTCAGCGCCCGCGTTCAGCGAGGCACACAGCACCCAAACCACGGGATACAGGCGCTTGCTCATTTAAGTCTTATTATAGGAGGATGTCAGCAACGAAAGTTACCATCCTGAAGAACGGCCCCATCCGTATTGAGGGCGACTTCGAAATCACCGATCCAGACGGAGCAACCTTTGGCTTAGCCGGCCGCACAGTCATCTCTCTGTGCCGCTGCGGGCTTGCCGAAAACAAACCATTTTGCGACGGCACCCACGGCCGCAACGGCTTCTCTTCAGAATGCAAAGCCCGCGATCTGCCGCCGCCAAAGCCCAAGCTCTAAGGCCCAGTGGGCCCCAGGACGGCGGACGCCCTCGTCCGCGCGCGACCCCCTGGCCGCGCTTCTACCCCAACCCCAACCCGTCCGCCACCCGCTCAGCCGTAAACGGGGGGCCACGCCGTTGATCGTCTTCCACCGCAACCGCCCGGCCAAATCGTTCTTGGCATTGTGTCATCTGGAGCGCCCTTGCGATTCCGGCAGCTCCGTGCCACCGGAACTCTCAGGGTCGATACCCGGAAAGTGCCCGCCAGTTCGGCTCATCTACACGCACACGGCCCGAACTACTTTCCTTCACCTGATTGTTCCATTGCGAGATATTCAAAGATGCCGGACAAATCGACGGAACGGCGATCTGCCTCCCACTCCGGTTATAAGGATTGATACCGCAGCCAGTCGGCGATCGCTTTAATCCCCATACTTCTCCCTAACCCGGCACCGCGCCCGCACGCTCCCGGTCCCGCAACACCTGCACGCCGTCGACAAACAAGGGATCTTTTTCGTGGCAAACTACACCGGAACTTCGCGTGATCCCGATGGGTCGAACAGCACCAGAGCTGCCGGCACGCCCGTTTTCACCGCAAGCGACGCCGCCGCAAGCTCACCGCACGGCAACCGTCGCTTCAAACTGATCGCCATACCCCTCAACCTGCAGCACCAGTGTCACCGCCGCGCCCGTTGGTGCATCCGCCGGTACCCGCGCTTTCACCTGCGACAGCCCCGCAACCTGCCCTTCCACGCTTCCCGCAAAAACAATTTCCGCCTGCTTGCCGCCAATCCGGACTTCCACAACTCCGTCCACGGGAGCCAGCGGCAGCTTTCCCACCTGTCCATCCACCAGGTCCGGCGTCGTCGTTCCCAATCCGGTAGTGGAAATCGCAATCACCGATCCTTTCGCCGCGGGATTGTCCTTCGAATTTACCGATCCGTCTTCGTTCAGCGCCTTCGCTTGCCCCTTACCATTCCCTGAAACTGTGAAAATTCCCGGGTCGAAGTAATCCGTGCCCACCTGAAGCGCCGTAGTCCGCTGCCCCTTATATTCCACTTGCACCGGCGCCTGCGAAAATTGCACCGCCACATTGTAAGGCACAACCATCGTCGTTTGATTCTTCGAGGCCGATAGAACCGGCGCCGCCCCTCCGTTCACCAGCACCCGCGTATCCGAGAGCGTCGTGGCGATCTTTCCATCGGCGCCGGCCGCCGCATCCGCGCCCGTATCCGGACCAAACTCCGGCGAATAGATAGTAACCACACCCCCCGGAGCCAGAGCCGCCGGCTGCAATGTGGCCGCGTTCATCACGGAGAACTGCTGAATGGTGCCGGGCCGCGCAAACATTCCCGCCACCTGGTTATAATCGCTCACCGTGATCGATTGCCCGTTCGCGGTGCCCGTCATATCGAGTGTATAGCCCGCGAACTTATACCCGGTAGCCGGAACGCCGGTCAACTGCACCGTAGTGCCCGCATCGAAGAACCCGTCCGCCGAATCCGGGCTCAAACCGACCTTGCCCGCCGTCGACGGATACGGGAAAGCGTCCAGCGAGTACTTGGTCTTGAACGTGGCCGTGTAAGTAACCGCGTCCGTCCCGGCCGTAACCGAGTGGGCGCGATCTCCGCCATCGCTCCATTTATCGAACACCCGCATCGTGGAACCGCCGTTCTCGGGAAAACCGGCGTCTGCCTCCACCGTATGCGCCGACCCTGGCTGCCACTGGAAGCCGGCCGGCGTAAAATAGCGCTTTCCATCGATCAGCAGCGCCGCCGAACTGGCGCTGCTCTTGAAAATCACAGGTGGTGTAGCACTGAAATTAAGCTTCAATCCCTGCCGCCGCTCATCCACCACTCCCTTGAACCCGTCCGGAGTCAGGTTCGTGTACCCATTCCGATCCAGAAAAGGCGACGTCATCGAGGCGAGATAGAATCCTGTATTAGCTGAAATCGTCGCCGTAACAAGACTCCCCTCGCGGTAGTAGCCGTCCGCGCTCGCCGGCACGATCGTCACCGTCCCGGCTCCAACCGGCGAAATCTCCGGTTGAATCCGTACAAAGCGGATCATATTCGCCACAAAAAGGCTAGTATCGGCCGTCACCTTCACCGACTGCTTCTGCGCCCCATCGTTGCTCCAACGGCCAAACACATAGCGCGCATCGGCATCACTCTGCGAATTCTCCACGTCCAGCGTGTGCGCCGATCCCAGCGCCCACGTGTAGTTCACCGGCGTGTTCACGGTCTCTCCATCCACAATCACGCGCAGTCCCGCCGGATTCGTCGCCAGCATGACGCCCTTTACGGTGCCGTACAGCCGTCCCACCGCGTCCACATCTCCCGCCGAAAGCGCTACTGTCTGTCCAATCGGAATCCCGGACGGAATTGTTTCAATCGCCAGTTGGCCGTTCTTGCTGAAATCGGTCGCCGCATAATGCATGATCGAACTGTAATCGTAATCGCCAACGTCAGTCGGCTGAGAGCTGAATGCGCCGAACTGGCTATAGCCGGCTTTCTCAATGTTTTCGAAGAGAATCCGAACATGATCGCTGGCGTCGGACCGCGCCTGCTCATGTTCCAATCCCACCGCGTGCCCAATCTCGTGGATCAGCGCTCCGGTCGGGCAAAGCTCGCTGCCCAAAATAAACTGCTCTCCGCCAGCCACCCCCAGCGACGAAGAGGCGCAAACCGAGTTATCGCTCGACGGCTTAAATGTAACCCAATTCGCTTCTTTTCCATGCTGCACAAACCGGATGGGAGTCCGGTCCTGCCAGTGCTGGATGGCTGCCTGGATAAAGGTACTGTTCTTGATGGCCGGGTCGATCGCGTAAGGAATGGTGGCATTGGGCCAATACGCCGTTGGGTCGGAAACGAACAGCGCTTGGTTCCGGCCATCCCTCTTGGGGCTCCGCTCCGCCTCCGTCAGCGCTTTGATCAAAACGTCGGCTTTCCCCAGAATGATGTCGCCCTGGTAGATCGCCAGCCCATCCACTACCCGGAAGCGGACCGCTTTCCCCCGGTAAAACCCGTGCTCCCAACGCGGAGCCTCACCGAAAGCCAGAGTCGCTAAAAGGAGAATAACGAAAAGAAGACGTTTCATCATAACGGAGATAGTCCTATCGTATTCATAACCCGGCCATCCCGCCGAAGGTCTCGCTTATTCGCTCAGGATACAAATATCTTTCAGGTTGCGATAGTCCTCAGCAAAATCCAGCCCGTACCCCACCACAAACTCATCCGGAATCTGAAAGCCCACATACTGTACATCCACCGGCCGTTGCCGCCGCTCCGGTTTGTCCAGTAGGGTTGCAATACGCACCGACTTGGGTTTCCGCTGCAACAGCACCTGAGTCAGGTAGTTGAGCGTAACTCCGCTGTCCACAATGTCTTCCACAATCAGAATATCGGCGCCTTCGATGGGAGAATCCAGATCCTTCGTCAGCTTCACCTGCCCGGACGAAGTTTTCCCTTTCCCGTAGCTCGAGATACCGATAAAATCAAGCCGCGTGTGCCGGCTAATCGCCCGCGCCAGATCGGCGTGAAACATGCAAGCGCCCTTCAGAATACAAACCAGATAGATAATCCCATCCGGATAATCGGCGGATATCTGCGCCCCTAATTCTTTGATTCGCTCTTGGATCTGCTCGGCGGTAATGAAAACGCGCAACTTGGAGTTATTCATAGGAGGGCGGTCCCCCAGGACCGCTCCGGACGCCCTCGTCCGGCCAGTTCGCCAACGACAAACCCTGCAACTAGTCCGCCGCGCGCAAGCGCGTGCTAGGAGGCCCCAGGTGGATATGCGGCCCGGTAGCTTGCCCCGGCACCGCCGCCCGAAAGGCAAAGTATGGCATACGCGAACCGGCCAGATACTGCCGCAGCCAGACCCCTTCAGCCTCGTCCGGATTCAAAGCAATATCCACGCGGCCTCGATGATCGAATCCAAGCGCCCGGTGCAGTGCCGTCTCGCCGCGCGCGCTAACCGGCAGCGGATGCGAAAACTTCTTCTCAAAAGCCAGCACCACTCTCTTGTATTCCGAATCCCGAAAGACGCCATTCCCATCGAACCGCTCAGCAATCCGCAAGTCCGCCGGGGATTGATCCGGGTTTTGATCCGCATCCGAAACCGCCGCTTCCACCTTCGCCATGGAAGCCAGCTCGCCAATCAGTTCCGATCTCGATAAGGCGAGGTCTAACGTTTTCCGCCGGCTTTCCAGATCCTCCAGCACAGGCATCAGCGCTGCCCGGGCCGCCACTCCCTGATCGACCAGTTTCCGGACCGCTTCCAGCCGCGCCTTCTCACGCTCCACCTGGCGGCGCGCAGCCGATACCATATTGCCCGCTTGTTCCTCGGTAAGGTCTTCGACGCCGATCTTGCCGTAGAGCGTATGAGCGACGATCATGTCGTCCTGGGCCGCGGTAAGCGCACGTTCGACCGGCTCCAAACTAGCTCGCGGAGCAGCCCCGGCCGCCACCAGCGTGCGTACTCTTTCCAGTTCCCCGGTGGCCCTTCGCACTGCGGCATTCTCTGGAGTCTGCGCGTACACAGCGAGGCTGCGGAGAAGGAGAAAACAGGAAAAGAATCGACGCACTCCCTTTATTGTAGTACGATCAGGGCTAGGGGAGAACTTCCTATCCAAGAGCTTCCAGAGATCACAGCCGCCGAAATCATCCCGGTGGCAACCGCGTTACCAGGCTGGCTCGGAGCGGTTCGAGCGGCGGAATCCAAGAAAGCGACCGACATCAAGGTGCTCGATCTTCGCGAAGTAACAAGCTTCTGCGACTATTTCGTCATCTGCACCGGCTCCAGTTCCAAACAGAACCAGACCATCAGCGACGAGATCTACATCCAGCTCAAGCACGGCGGAGAACTGGCGGTCAGCGTAGAAGGCTACGACGGCGGGGAATGGGTCCTGGTAGATTATGGCGACTTCATCGTCCACATCTTCAAACAAGAAACCCGCGCCTACTACGACCTGGAACGCCTATGGCGCCACGCCAGGAATGTGGAAATTCCTCCGGCCGAACCAGGACCGCGATCGTAAGGCGCCGGTCAGGTAAAACAAATAGCCAAGCACAACTTCTACCGAGGCATAAAGCTTAACCGGAAACGATAATTGTCGAGAAACAACAATTGTCCAGAATAACTCTCGATATCTGGGGTGGGGCAGTCCCCCAGGACTGCGCCGGACGCCCCGTCCGGCCCCTTTCGGCGACGGCAATTCCAGATCCACTCGACGTGCTCACGCAGAATTCGAAAGCAGATTCCGATCAGACCCTCTGTGAAACAGAAAGCGTTTTTTGACAAAACGCGCATGGGCGCATCGCTGGCCACCCGTGAGGCAGGAGACGAACTCCCAAACCTGCCAAAACATTTCTTATCCAATTCATCCCATTTATCCCAGCCAATTGCTCTTCTCCTGGCAACCCACCTCGACCGTCCCAGTCACCACTCCACCAGCCCCCTGGAACTCGGCCAGCATCGACTCTGCCGCGCCATTGTGCAAACTCCGCACCGCGTCGCCAACAATCTCCACCCGAGCCCCGGTCCGCAACAATCCAAACGCCGCGAATTTCACACAAATCTCAGTCACCACGCCATAAACCACATACCGGTCCGTGCCCAACTTCTCCAGCAACCCCGGCAAATTCGGATTCGAAAAGCAGTCAAACGTCTGCTTCTCCAGCAAAATCTGCTGCGTCGCGAAATCCCCAACCCAACCCGCCTCCGACGCCACCACCGCACGCGATTCCAGCAAAGTCTGCGATGGCTTCCGCTGCCCATTGCACCCCGCCACGCAGTGCGGGGGCCAGCTCAAAAACTCGGCATCGTCTTCCGCATGCGCGTCCATCGTGGAAACCACCACAATCCCATTGGCCGCGGCGTATCGGTTCAGCCCGGCAACCGCGGACAGAATCCCCTCCGCTCCGGGCGCGTAAAGCGCCCCGGCCGGAAATACAAAATCAAGCTGCGTGTCGATATCGAAAAAAACAGTCTTCATACCTGCCGGCCGCGCTCTGCCAACAGCAGCAGTTCAGCGCTAAATTCCACTGTATGACCCGGCGCAATGGTTCGCAGCGAGTCGGCGCAAAGCTCGCGGGAAGCCTGCAAACCGGGCAGCGGCTCGGCCAGGCCCCCGTCGATCATCACCGGCTGCAACAGCGCCTTCGCCGGCTTAGCCCCTGGCGGACATGACGGG
>JANXXV010000024.1 GCA_025350445.1 Bryobacteraceae bacterium
CTGGTTGATCGGCTTCCACGTCTCGCCGGCATCGTCGCTCCGAAAAGCGCCCGCGGCGGAGATGGCGATGAAGATGCGGCGCGGATCGCTTGGATCCAGCAGGATGGTGTGCAGGCACATGCCGCCTGCGCCTGGCGTCCAATGGGGTCCCGAGCCGTGGCCGCGCAGTCCGGAAAGTTCTCCCCAGGACTGCCCGCCGTCGGTTGAGCGGAACAGGGCGGCGTCTTCCACACCGGCGTAGACCGTGTCCGGATCGGTGAGGGACGGCTCCAGATGCCAGACGCGCTTGAATTCCCAGGGGTGCGCTGTGCCGTCGTACCACTGGTGCGTGCCGGGGACGCCATCGTAGACAAACTTGTTATTGACGGGTTCCCACGTCTTGCCGCCATCGTTGGATCGCTGAATCAGTTGGCCGAACCAGCCGCTGGATTGTGATGCGTACAGGCGGTTCGGGTCGGCGGGAGACCCCTTGATGTGATACATCTCAAAGCCGGCAAAGTGGGGGCCGCTTACTTCCCATTTCTGGCGCTTTGCATCCGAGGTCAGAACGAACGCGCCCTTGCGCGTGCCCACCAGAACTCTTACTCCGCTCATCTTCTGTGCCATGAGTTTTCCTCCTTCCATGAATCGAATTGCGAGTGCCCGGATCGACACTCCATTGAACATCATTTATCAGGGGCCGGCATCCCCGCCAGTTCGATCACCGGGCGGACTTCGATGGTGCCGCGGCGTGCGCCTGGAATGCGGGCCGCCACGTCGAGCGCCTCGTCGAGGTTTCTGGCGTCGATCAGGAAGTAGGCGCCGAGTTGCTCACGGGTTTCGGCAAACGGGCCGTCGGTGACAAGGCGCTTGCCATCGCGGACGCGAACGCTGGTGGCCGTGGATACGGGGTGCAGCGGGGCAGCATCTAAGTATTGCCGGCTGGCGTTGAGATCTTGTGTAAGCTGCACGGATTCGACGTAACACTATTCGCGCTCGGTTTCGTCCATCGCGTCTTCGGCAAGGTAAACCAGCAGCATGTAACGCATGAGTATTCCTCCATTACTCGAGTCGAACGGGGAGCGTGGAAATCGACACCCCTCCAGTAGATTATTTACCATCGAAGGATGCACTGTGATGCCGACGAGGCGGTCGAGGCGTTGTACCGTTCCGATTGGGGGCGGATTGTGGCGGCGCTGATCCGGCTGACGGGTGATTTCGAGGTGGCGGAAGAGGCGGCGCAGGAAGCATTTGCGGCGGGCGTGGAGCAATGGCGGACGGCTGGCGTGCCCGAATTTCCACGCGCCTGGATCATTCAGACGGCGCGGCACAAGGCCATCGACAAGATCCGGCGCCAGGTGCGGTTCCACGAGAGGGTGAACTTTTTCGGCCCGTCCGAGTGGAGCGATGTGGTCGAGACTCCGGACTACGATCCCGGTGGAATTCCGGATGATCGGCTGCGGCTGATTTTCACTTGTTGCCATCCGGCGCTACGGCTGGAGGCGCGGATCGCGCTGACACTGCGCACGCTTGGCGGGCTGGAAACGGACGAGATCGCGCGGGCATTTCTAGTGCCGGCGGCAACAATGGCGCAGCGCGTGGTACGGGCGAAGCGCAAGATTCGGGACGCACGTATTCCGTATACGATTCCGGGCACGAACGATATGCCCGAGCGTCTGGACGCAGTGCTGACGGTAATTTATCTGGTATTCAACGAAGGCTACGTCTCGACGCGGGGCGGGCCGCTGGTACGGAGTGAGCTTTGCGCCGAAGCCATCCGGCTTGGACGCCTGGTGCGGACGCTGATGGCGCCGAATCCGCCGGCGGAGGCGAGTGCGTTGGTGGCGCTGATGCTGTTGCACGATTCGCGGCGCGGGGCGCGTCTGGATGAGGCGGGGGATATCGTGCTGTTGGACGAGCAGGATCGCAGCCGTTGGAACCGGGCTCAGATCGCCGAGGCGCTGCCTCTGGTGGAGCAGGCGTTTCGCGGAGGGCCGGGTGCGTTCGCGGTGCAGGCGGCGATTGCGGCGCTGCACTGCCAGGCGGTGCGGGCGGAGGATACAGACTGGCCTCAAATCCTCCGGCTGTATGAGCTACTGGAGCGGATGCAACCCTCGCCTGTCGTGTCGCTAAACCGCGCGGTAGCGGTGGCGATGGTGCATGGCCCTGGGCCGGCGCTGAAGGTGATGGATGCACTTGCCGCGGACGGCGAGTTGGACAGTTACCATTTGCTGCATTCGGCGCGCGCCGATCTGTTGCGGCGCGCGGGATCATTGCCGGAAGCGGCGAAGGCCTACGTGCGGGCGCTGGCACTGGTGACGAACGACAGCGAACGCCGATTTCTGCAGCGGCGGCTGCGCGAAGTTCAATAAATAACCGGCCGGATGGAACTATTCGCAGTCTCGGCGCAATCATGGATGAAAGATGTTCGATCGCCCAGGACGCGGCCAGCGTCCGAGTCCGGATTCCGATGCTGAGTTGTTTCGCGCCCTCAGCGAGGGAAGTGAAACGGCGATGGCTACGCTCTATGAACTTCACGGAGCCTTGATTTACCGGTTTTCTTTGCGCATGTGCCAGGACGAAGCGATTGCCGAGGAAGTGACGCAGGATGTCTTCCTGGTCCTGTTGAAGGAGTCTGGCCGCTTCGATTCCAAGCGGGCGGCGTTGTCAACCTGGCTCTGCGGAATCGCGCGGCGGTTGATTTGGAAGCAACTGGAACGGCGCAGGCGCCATTTGCCTCTCGAACTTCTTGATGAAGGAAGTGAGATGGAATCGGCGGAGGATGGTCCGGGGGCCCTGCTGAATCGGAAAGAAGCGGTGCTGGCGGTCCAGCGCGGGCTTGACGCGCTGCCCTTGGATTTGAAGGCTGTCATCGTTCTTTGCGAGTTCGAGGAAATGAAGTATGAGGTTGCGGCGCTGGTGTTGGGAGTGCCCGTGGGGACAGTACGCTCACGCTTGCACCGCGCAAAGAACCGTTTGGCGCTTTTGCTGCGCGATGATTCCGTTACGGCGAAAAAGGACATCATTCCATGAACCGGTTGGATGAGTTGGAAGCGGTATTAACCGAATTGCGGGAGCAGCACCGGCGGCTGGAGGCACCCGCGCAACTAGGGCAAAGTTTGCGTGCGGCGGCACGGTCCCACAAGACTCGGCCGATGGTGCCCCATTGGGTTTGGCCGATGGCGGCCGCCCTGGTGATCTGCGCGGTCTTATGGCGGGGTGGACGGCCTGCGCAAGTGGTTGACCGGGGGCAATCCCCTGAGCAGTTGACGCAGTTCGTGGCTTTGCCTGGAAGTGAAACTCTGCCGCCGCCGATGCAGACTAGCGTTCTGCGAATGGAGATGCGAAAGAGCGATTTGCGCCAGTTCGGTTTTGATATTCCGCCACCGCTGGCGGCTGAAGTGGTCCAGGCGGATTTTGTGGTAGGCGACGATGGCTTGGCTCGGGCGGTTCGTTTCGTCCGGTAGGTGAGACTGATGAGGATGCGAACGAAATTTCCGGTGTGGACTTTCCCGATTCTCTCCGCGGGGCTTGTGTTGCGGGCTGAGGAATCGCGGGACGAGCAGATGAAAGCGAAGAGGGCGGCTGAGGCAATGCATGTGGTTGCATCGGCGGTGGCAGGCACGAACCGGCTGGTGACGGATAAGCCATATTCGGCCGAGGCAGTGACGGAGACTGTGCAGACTCTTGGGGATGGCAACCGGATCGTCCGGCACAATGTGACACGGCACTATCGGGATCGAAGCGGGCGCACGCGGCGGGAGCAATCCATCGAAACGCTGGGGCCATCCAGCCCAGTGGCGCCGATGAGAATGATCGTCATTTCCGATCCGGTGGCCAAGGCCGACTACATCCTGGACCCTGTCCGCCAGACGGTTAGAAAATTCGGCAGGCTTGAGATTCAGACACCTAAGACTAGCGGCGGGGCCGAATCGGGCGGTAGGGGGGAGCGGAATTTAGGGAAGCGGACCATCGAGGGTCTGGAGTGCATCGGGACGAGAAACACCGTGACCATTCCAGTTGGCCAAATTGGAAACGAACGTCCGGTTGTGGCCATGACGGAGACCTGGTACTCGCCGGCGATCGAGGCGGTGGTAAGTTCCACCACGTCAGACCCGCGGTTTGGCGAGATCAAATACTCCTTACACAATGTAGTACTGACTGAACAAGCGCTCCCGCTCTTCGAACCGCCCGCTGGTTACAAGGTGGAATTCGAAGGCAAGGCGGGAGTCATGATGAAGCGCGTAGATAAGCCGTAAATCCAAATAAAGGAATCGAATGGAGGAAGCTATGAACTACCACGCTGTACGTGTGTCCAGATTTCGCGGGAACCTGTTGAAAGCCCTGCTGGCCGCCGCGGCCGTTTCGCGGACGCTTGCGGCGGCTGACTTCGCCGTGGCATCCGTGAAGCCCAACCTGATGGGAAATGCCGGGGGCGAAGGAAGCGAACGGGAGAAGATCGCGATTTCGCCCGCGGGGCTCACGATGCGCAATGTCAGCCTGCGCTCATGTATTCGCTGGGCCTACGGAGTTCGCGACTATCAGATCTCAGGACCGGGCTGGATGGCCTCGCAGCGATATGACATTGCCGCGAACAGCGCTAGCCCCGCGTCTGGCGAAGAACTCAGGGCGATGATGCAGAAGCTTCTCGCCGGCCGCTTTAAAATGGCGCTGCATCGCGAATCGAAAGAGTTGCCGGTCTATGCCATGGTTGTCGGCAAGAAAGGCGGGAAAATGCAGCCGGCGGCCGGAGGCGGCAGCAGTATGCGGCCGGTTGGCGGTGCGCTTGTTTTCAATAACTACTCCATGGCGGAACTGGCTGAACGGTTGGCTACACGGCCATTCAACCTGGACCGGCTGGTGTTGGACAGGACCGGACTGGATGGCGCTTTCGATTTCACGCTCAAATTTGCAGAGAACGAGAACGAACTGAAACATACTCTGGAGGGAATGGAACAGGGCAGCGCGGACCAGGGTCTGTCCATGTTCACGATTCTGCAGGAGCAGCTCGGCCTCAACTTTAAAGCGCGGAAGGCGCCGGTGGAAAGCCTGGTAATCGAACATGCCGAAAAAGTTCCGGCTGAGAATTAGCCGCTGGAGCCGATTGCCATGCGCTTCCTGAGATTCTGCATATTCGTTTGGTTTGCCAGGTGCGGACTGGCGGCCTCTGAGCACCGGGGGCAGGTCAAATTCAACAACCTCCCGGTGCCTGGAGCGACGGTGATTGCTTCCGTTGACGGAAGACGGCTGGCGGCGATCACCGATCCGAGCGGAGCGTATCTCTTCCCGGACCTGCCTGACGGCATTGTGACGATCCGAGTGGAAATGCAGTGCTTCGCGACGATTGAACGATCGGTGACTATCGGGAGGAACTTAAGGTTTGAGGAGTGGAATTTGCAACTGCTGCCTGACTTGCCTGTGACGGTCCGGACGACTGTCTCCACTGGTGCCGCAAAAGATGATGTGACCGGGATGGACCCGCAGGCTGCCGACGGCCTGGTGATCCGAGGGAGTTCGAACAATGGCGCAACGTCTCTTGTTGCTCTTTCACCGGCATTCGGCAATAACCGGAGATCGTCGCCATCGTCTTATCACGGGAACATCGGTGTGATTGTGGACAACTCCGCGCTAGACGCGCGTTCCTTTTCGTTGACCGGACAGGACTCACCAAAACCCGTATACAACCGCTTGACAGGGGTGCTGTCGATCGGAGGTCCGATGCGGATTCCGGGAGTGCGAAGAAGAGGTCCGAACTTTGTTGTGAACTATCAGTGGTTGCGAAACCGGACGGCGGGTCTTCAAACCGTCCGGATGCCCTCTCTGGTTGAGCGTACAGGCGACTTGGGGCAGGCGGGCTTATCGTTCGCGGATCCACTGAGCGGGTTGCCATTTCCCGGTAATGTGATTCCTGAGAGCCGGATCAGTCCACAGGCTTAGTCCCTGCTCAGGCTCTATCCGCTTCCTAACTTTGAGGGTGCCGGCCGCTACAATTTCCAGGTTCCGCTTCTGGGCGTTACGCATCAGGATAGCTTCCAAGCACGTGTCAATCAAAAATTCGGCGGCCGCGATCACCTGTCAGGAACTGTGGATTATCAGTTCACCCGAAGCGATAGTCCGAACGTTTTCGGGTTTACGGATCGCGGGCGAAACACCGGAATCAATGCTGCCCTCAACTGGCGGCATACCATCAGCCCGCGGCTGTTCGTCACGCTGGGGCTCGAGTTCAGCCGGCTGTCCGTTCGCACGTCGCCGTATTTCGCCGATCGAGAAGACATTTCGGGTGACGCCGGAATCACTGGCAACAGCAACGCGCCGGTGAACTGGGGTCCTCCGAATCTGGCCTTTTCCAGCGGGATTGCGGGACTCTCCGCTGCTTCCGCTGCTTTCGACCGTAGCCGGACGAGCAGCGTGTCGTATAAGAGCGGTTGGATCCACGGTACTCATAACGTGTCGTTTGGTGCGGACTTTCGCCGGCAGCAATTTAACTCTCTGTCACAGCAGGATCCACGGGGAACCTTTGTATTCACAGGGGCGGCGACGCAGTTGGGCGCAAGTGGGTCCGACTTTGCGGGCTTCTTGCTTGGAGTGCCCGATACGAGCTCGATTGCTTTTGGAAACGCCGACAAATACTTTCGCTCGTCCGCGTACGATGCGTACGTAACGGACGATTGGCGACTCGGTCCGGGGGTGACGGTGAACGCTGGCGTTCGTTGGGAATACGGCTCGCCGATTACGGAACTCTATGGCCGGCTTGTGAATCTTGCTATCGCTTCCGGGTTTACAGCGCAAGTTCCGGTTGTCGCTGCCAGGTTGAGCGGCAATTCGAAATTCTCGGACTCGCTTGTCCGGCCCGATAAGCGCGGGTTGGGTCCGCGGATTGGAGTCTCGTGGCGGCCGCTGGCGGGATCGTCCATGGTAATTCGCGCCGGTTACGGCGTTTACTACAACACCTCGGTCTATCAATCGATCGCTACGCGAATGGCACAGCAGCCGCCGCTTTCCAACACCCTCAACGTGCAGAATACGGCGGGCAATCCGTTGACTTTGGCGGACGGGTTTCATGGCTCCCCGGCAAGCACCTCCAACACCTTTGCAGTGGACCCCGATTTCCGCATCGGATACGCACAGAACTGGCAGCTAGCCTTGCAACGGGACTTGCCGGGTGCGCTGGTTTTGTCGGCTGGTTATCTCGGAATCAAAGGGACGCGGGGCATGCAGGAGTTTCTGCCGAACACATTCCCTTTGGGCGCCGTGAATCCTTGTTCCGTATGTCCGGCGGGATTCAGTTACTTGACTTCCAATGGAAACTCCACGCGGGAAGCCGGTCAGATCCAGTTGAGGCGGCGCATGCGCGGCGGGTTTGCAGCCGGACTTCAGTATGTGTTCTCGAAATCAATCGACAACTCAGCACTGGGAGGAAGAGGGCAGAGCAGCGCAGTGATCGCGCAGAACTGGCTCGATCTGAGTGCGGAAAAGGGACTGTCCAATTTCGATCAACGTCATCTCTTGAGTTTCCAGATGCAATACAGCAGCGGGATGGGCTTGGGTTGGGGTTGGGGAACAACGGCGCTGAAGGAATGGAACTGGGCCACGGAGATTGCAGCCGGAAGCGGTTTGCCGTTGACTCCGGTTTACCTTGCCGCCGTTCAGGGTACTGGAGTCACGGGAAGTCTGCGTCCGGATTACACAGGCGCGCCGGTCCACGATGCGCCTGCTGGATTCTTCCTCAACCGGGCAGCGTATGCGCCGCCTGCCGCGGGGCACTGGGGCGATGCGGGAAGGAACTCGATTGGCGGACCAGGGCAACTGGGGATACACGTTTCCTTAGGCCGGACGTTCCGGTTGAGTGACCGGCTTAGTGCGGATTTCCGGATCGATTCCACCAACGCACTCAATCATGTGACGTTTCCGAACTGGAATGCCATTGTTACCAGCGCGCAGTTCGGCCTTCCTACTACGGCCAATGCGATGCGGTCCGTGCAGTCCACACTCCGGTTGGGGTTTTGAGGAATGAAGCTCCTGTTAATTATTTGGCTCACGGTGCCGGCTGGTTTCGCGCAAGAAGTGGGACGGAACGCGGCAGTGCGCAATGACGGTTCGGCCACCTTCAAGACCACGGCGCAACTTGTGGTGGAAACCATCGAGGTGAAGGATAGAAGCGGGAAGCCGGTGGAAGGCCTGGACGCAACCGAGTTCACGCTGACGGAGGACGGCGTACTGCAAACCATTCGCTTTTTCGAATATCGGAAGTTGCAGGCAACACCGGATCTGCTTTCAGCGGAAGCACGTTCGCAAGCGCCGCCGGCAGGGCCTTCGGGAAGGGTTCAGTACAAGGACAAGAGGTTACTGGCACTCTATTTCGATTTCACGGCGAGCGGTGTTTCAGACCGGTTGCGGGCTCTGGCCGCGGCTGAAAAATTCATCCGATCTCATATGACCGCGGACGATTTGATCGCGCTCATGATTTTCTCTGGAGGCTCCGCGCAAATGCTGGCGGATTTCACGGGCGATCGGGACGCCTTGGAGAATAGCATTCAAGCTCTGAGTTTGCGGGAAATGAACGGACTGGAAGAATCCGGCAGCGATCTGAACATCGGTGACACCGGTGCGGCGTTTGGCCAGAACGATGGGGAGTTCAATATCTTCAGTACGGACCGCCAGTTGTCCGCACTGCAGACCGCGGCGAAGTTGCTGGGGCGAATCAGCGGGAAGAAATCGCTGATATATTTCGGCGGCGGATTGCGCCTGAACGGCATGGACAACCAGGCGCAATTGCACGCCACCATCAACGCAGCGGTCCGCGCGGGAGTGTCCTTCTGGCCGATTGATTCGCGCGGTTTGACGGCGGAAGCGCCGCTTGGAGACGCCTCGAAAGGTTCACCGGGCGGCATCGGGATGTATACGGGTGCGGCTGCACTGGCTGCGGGCACGAACCTGCAACGATCCCAGGACAGCCTGTGGACGTTGGCTGCCGACACCGGCGGGAAAGCCCTGTTCGACAGCAACGATCTGACTGCCGGCATTGTACAGGCTCAAAGAGCCACGTCGAGCTACTACATTCTCGGATACTACACCGGCAACGATGCGGCTGACGGCAAGTTCCGCAACATAAAAATTACGGTGAAGAGCAATCTTGCGGTGAATTTGAGCTATCGGCGGGGCTACTATTCCGGCAGGAAGTTCAGCAAGCTTGCCGCGGCTGACAGAGAGCGGCAACTGGAAGACGCACTGATGGCGGGCGACCCGATTACCGACCTGAGTATCGCTATGGAGGTGGACTATTTCCGCTTGAATCGAGCGGAGTATCTTGTTCCGCTTACGGTAAAGATTCCAGGAAATGAATTGACATTGGCACGCCGCGGCGGGGCGGATCGAACTCGCATCGATTTCATTGGGGAGGTGAAAGACGAGTTCGGCACAACTGTGCAGAACGTTCGCGACAAAGTGGATGTGAAACTGAGCGCCGCGGCGGCCGCGGAACTGTCGAAACACCCGATTGAGTACGATACTGCATTCACGCTGCTACCCGGAAAGTACTCGGTCAAATTTCTTGCCCGCGATCTGGAAACCGGGAGGATTGGAACCTATCAAACCTTATTCGCCGTCCCGGATCTGAATCGGAATGACCAGCGGGTTCCCGTCAGCTCCGTTGTTCTAAGCAGTCAACAAGCGGGGGCGGCCGATGTAATCTATTCGGCTTCGAAAAAGACGGACACCGCCAATCCTCTGCTTCGGGACGGGCGAAAATTGGTGCCCAGCGTAACTCGGGTATTCAGCAAAAGCGGGGAATTGCATATTTTTGCCCACGCTTATCCGTCCACGATAGGGAACCATCGGCCGCTGATTGCCTTCGCGGCTTTGTATCGTGGACAGACAAAGGCGCTGGAGACGCCCGCACTTCGGTTGATGCACGACGCGAGCTACAAGTTAAGCACCGTTCCCGTCAACATCGACATTCCTCTGGATCGACTACCGGCAGGAGAGTATCGGTGTCAGCTCTCGATCATAGACCCCGCATCCGGGACGGCCACATTCTGGCAGGCGCGGATACTGCTGGTTCCGTGATCGATCGCCCTGATAGATCTCTGACGCCGGTTGCACCGGCAGGCGGTACACTTAGGTTGTGGGTGAATACTGTACATGCGGCGTGAAGCTGCCTCCGGACGCGCGGTTCTGTCATAAATGCGGGAAGCCGCAGTACGACGAGCCGCTTTTTCAGACTGCGGTGGACGAGCCGGAAGGAGCTGTTGCCGCCGTCGACGCGGCAGCGGCGGCGCCCGGTGCCGGTAAGGCGGGCATCAGTTTTCATAACTCGGTTGCGGTGCGGGTCGGTCTTATGGCGGCCGGAATCATGACGTTGCTGCTGGCGTTTCCGATTCCCAGCTTTCTGGCGGCCATCTGGCAATTGGTCTTGTTGCCGGCGGGTGGTTTTTTCGCGGTCTACCTTTATGGCCGACGCACCGGCGAAGCGATCTCGGTGCGGGCGGGCGCTCGTATGGGATGGATAACCGGCGTGTTCTGTTTCGCTATTATGACGGTCTTCTTCACCGTCAGCGTGATTCAAATTGCCACGAACGACGGTTTGCCGGCATTCTTCCGCGAGGTGGTGAGCCAGCGCGGCACTCCGGATCTGATGAATCAGTTCAATGAGATTCTCAGCAGTCCGGCCGGCGTGGCAACGCTGTTGTTCGGAATGCTGCTGGTGTTCTTCGTAATGCTCACCGTGCTGCCGGTGGTGGGCGGGGCGCTGGGCGCAAAAGTTCTGGAAAAAGAATAGCAGCGCCGGGTTAATTCACCAGCGCCTGATAAACCAGTGTTGAAAACTTCTGGGCGATGTCTGTTCCGTTCGGCATCTGTTGAATCATCAGCACGATGACCATGTGGCTCTTCGGGTCTACCTGATAGTTGGTTCCGTAAGCGCCGCCCCAGCCGAACGCCCCGGCACCCGCCATGCCGCTGGCGCCGTAGCGATCCACCGTCTGGAAGCCCAACCCGAAGCCGAGCCCGGTGGCCGAATGCAACGTGCCGGATTGATTGGTGGTCATAAGCTCTACGGTTCTAGGCGATAGGATACGAACTCCATCCAGCGCGCCGCCGTTGCGGATCATCTCCAGAAAGCGCGCGTAGTCGTGCGCGGTGGAGGTGAGCCCCGCGCCTCCGGCGAAGCTTTTGCGCGGTCCGTCGACGTAAGAACCTTGGCCGGTGGCGCCGTCCGGTGCGCGAGCAGCGGTGCCGTCGGTGCCGGTGTAGTAAACCGCCGCAAGACGATCACGCTCGGCGGGCGGGAGAAAGAAGCGGGTGTCTTTCAGTCCCAAGGGCTTGGTGATTCGCGTGCGCACGAACTCATCGAGTGGCATGCCGGACGCCTTTTCCACCACGCAGCCCAGAATGTCCGTATTGTAGCCGTAAACAAAAGCCGCGCCGGGCTGCGCGACGAAGGGAAGCGTGCCGAGGCGCTCCATGGTTTCACAGATGGGCTCATCTTTGTCCGCCGTGTACCAACCGTTGCCGGCGGCGGGCCCGAGGCCCTTTGCCCTATATAAATCGGCGATGAAGTGTTCCCTGCCATAGGAAATGCCGGCGGTGTGGGTGAGGAGATCCTGAATGGTGATGGCGCGTTTGGCGGGGACCATCTTGACGCCGGTGTCGTCATTGACCGCCACCATCGACTGGGTGAATGTGGGGATGAAGTGGCCCACTGGTTCGGTGAGACCGATCTTCCCTTCCTCGACCAGCGCAAGGATGGCGGTGCTGGTAATGGCTTTGGTTTGCGAGGCGATGCGGAAAATCGTGTTGGCGGTCATCTTGCGGCCGGCCTCTTTGTCGCTCCACCCCACGGCGCGTTCGTAGGCTGGCTTGCCATCGCGAAGTATCAGCGCGACGGCTCCGGCGATGCGGTTCTGATCGACGTATTGCTGGAGCAAATGGTCGATTCGCGCTAAGCGTTCCGGCGAAAGGGACAGGCTGGAGCTGGCTGGCTGGCCGAAGGTGACGGCTGAAAGCAACGTCAGCAATAAAGATAAGAGGACCGCTTTTTTCATTCCACGCTCCAGGGATTTTTCACGCATCGTGACTGATGTTATCACCGTCAGGGCAGAAGTTTCAGCAGCGCGGCTGTTACCGGCGCGGCGAGCACTGAGTAGCGCTTTTCAACAGCATGCACTCTGTCCGAGAAAGGCTCCGACCAGGCTTACAGCTAATTCGACGTGCCATGCGGTCACGCCTGCGTATTATTTCTTTGCCGCTGGTGGCGGGGCATCAGGCATCGGCGTTGATGCATGGTCATGTACGATAACCCAGTCGTTACCACGCTTCTCAAGCACCTCGGTATTGCGGCCCTCCATCTTCATCACATCACCGGTCTTCGGGGTGACTTCAACCGAGGAAGTGAACGTCGCCCAGGCGATGTTTCCATTTCTATAGGCCTTGAAATCGGGGCTGATCGTTATCTTGATCGACTTCCAGGCTGAGAAAACCTTCTTCACTCCATCTTCATATTCCTGCCAGCCGCTGTACTTGAGCGGGGTGACGTCATAGAAGGGGAGGCCCGGGTCCTTGGCGTAGTATTGCGCCACTTTGGACGGGTCAAGCGTGGCCCAGTCCGCCATCAGTTTCTCCATCAACGGCTTCAGTTCGGCCGTCGCATCTTCAGTTTTTGCCGGCGCGGCCGGACCGCCACAACCGGCTATCAATACCGCCAGGACTGCAATTAGCGCTCTCATGGTGGGAGTTCCTTATTTGAGTTTTGTCGACTGGTGAGACCAGCACACAATATCACATGCGGGGAACTATCGCTCACGCAGGCCGGCTTACCGCCGGACATCATTGGCAGGTAGATCGCCGGGGTCTCGAATTCAACGCCATACGAGGACGGTGAGCGGTTTCATTTTATGTCCGTCATGCGGTGCTGGGGCTGGTGCGCTCACGCGGGCTGGCAGTCTGTCTCGGCGTGGGCAGTGGGGCGAAGGCGTCCCACGCGGTCCAAGGGGACCGCCCTCCGGAGCGGCGATGTTTTCGAAGTGCCTACGGTGCTTCCGGGCGTTGCGGGGTGGGCGCTGGGCGTGGCGGTTCCGGCGTGGTCCACTTCACGATGGCCACGCCGGCGAAGATGATCAACATCGCGGTGAACTCGCGTTTGCCGAGGGGTTCGCGGTAGAAGAGCCAGCCGAGGGCCATGGCGACTACGGGGTTCACGTAGTTGTAAGTACTGACAATCGCGACGGGCAGATATTCCAGCGCGTAAAGGAAAGCGCTGTAGCCAACCACCGATCCGAACACTACGAGATACGCCAGCGCCCAAGTGCTGCGCGTATTCCATGTGATGGGATGGCGGGGAACAAGTAAAGTCGGGATCAGAAACACGATGCCGGTGGCGAGTTGCTGCACCGCGCCGCTGACAACGGGGTGCGAGGTGGTGAGGCTTCGCTTATAGAGAATGGAGCCCAGGCACCACGAAAAGCAGCCGAACTGCAGGACGATGAACCCGGTGATGAGAGACACGCTGAAGGAAGTATTGAATCCGTTGGGCGCCACCAGCAGCACTACACCGATGCAACCGAGCAGAATGCCGGCAAGGGCGGGGAGGTGGATTTTCTCGCCGCCGGCGAAGGCCGCGCCCAGGCCCACCATCCAGAACGGGCCGGTGACCAGTAAAAGTGCGGCGAGACCGCTGGGGATGGTCTGTTCGACCCATATGAGGGAACCGTTGCCGCCACCGAGAATGACGACTCCGAAGAGCGCGGTGAGCCAAAGCTCACGGCCCTTGGGAATTTTAGCGCCGCTCCATCGCGCGCCGGTCAGCATAAGGGTTCCCGAGAGCAGGAAGCGTGCGCTCATCAAGAGGAAGGGCGGGAAGGCTTCGAGCGAAATGCGGATTGCGAGGTACGTGGTGCCCCAAAATATATAGACGGCGATGAGCGCAAGGTAGGCCCGGAAATTCCTGCGGTGGGGCATTTTCCAGCGTAGCATCCGGTACACTGTAGGGTTGATCGTCACTCTTACCATCAATCCGGCGCTGGACAGGAATGTCTCCGCCGACCGCCTGGTGTTTGAAGACCGGGCCTATATTTTAGACACTAGTTTGTCGGCTGGCGGGCGCGGGATTAATGCGTCGCGCGTGATCCATTCCTTTGGCATGAAGACGCTGGCGATCGCTACGTCCGGCGGCGCCACGGGGCAAAAATTTGAAGAGCTGCTGAAGACCAGTAACTTTCCCGTACAGGTGGTGCGGATCTCTCACGAGACACGGACGAACCTGACGATTTCCGATAAGCACGGGCTGACGGTGAAGCTGAATGAGTTCGGTCCGCACATCGAGCCGCAAGAACTGGCGGCGGTCACCAAGGCGGTGGAGGCCAGTCTGGCGAGCGCTGACTGGCTGATGATCTGCGGCAGTCTGCCGCCTGGGGTAGCGTCCGATTTCTATAGCGGACTTATCAAGCTGGCGCATGGGCGCAATGTGAAGACGCTGCTGGATACCGATGGCGATGCGCTACTGCATGGGCTGGAGGCGGGGCCGACGCTGGTGACGCCGAATCAGCAGGAGGCCGAGCGGCTGCTGAACAAGGTGCTGATCACGCGCACTCATTTCTTTGAAGCGGTCGAACGGATTCATGCGATGGGGGCGGTGTCAGTGATACTGTCGCTGGGGAGCCGGGGCGTGGTGGCGAAGGATGCGAACGGGATGATTGAAGCGATTCCGCCGCGGATTGACGCAGTCTGTCCGATTGGCGCGGGCGATGCCATGGCGGCGGCTTTTCTGTGGGCGATCAGTAATAAGAACGATTTTCGCGATGCCGTGCGGTGGGCGGTGGCGGCGGGGACCGCTTCGGCTAAGTTGCCGGGCCTGGCGTTTGCGAGTTTGGAGCAGACCAGGGAAGTGTACAAGCGGGTTGAGGTGCGGGCGGTTTAGTTTCAGATCGCTTCGTAGTGGATCGCTTCATGGTGCAGAAGCCATTGCTTTTGTGGGAGGCCGCCGCCGTAGCCACGGAGGGCTCCATCCGCGCCGATGACGCGATGACAGGGCACAATCAGGCTGATGGGATTGCGGCGGACGGCGGTGCCGATGGCGCGGGCTGAGCCGGGAATCCCCAATGAAGTGGCCAGGCTTCCGTACGTGGTGGCCTGCGCCCCGGGGATTGCCGGCAGAGCGTTCCAAACGGATTGTTCAAATACGGAGCCGCGAAGATCGAGCGGCGGGGGCGGCAGAAATTCGTGGTGGAAATAGGCGGTCAACCAGTTTGCGGCGGGCGTGTCGCTTTCATCGGGCGAGGATTCCACTTCGAAGCCGGCGAACCATCGCTTCAGGCGCGGGGAGAGGAGCTTCCGGCGTGCGGGAAGTTCGAATTCGAGCGCGCAAAGGCCTTTGGTTGAGGTGAGGGCGAACATGCTCCCGACGGGCGTTTCGAACGCAGTGCGATGGAGGATGGGGCGCATTCGGGGCTATCTTAGCAAACCGCCATCGTAAAATTAAAGCGCATCTATCTCATGTCCTCATTCCAATTTGCTATCAGCGCCACGTTCAGCGCGGAACCGCTTCAGGCCGCTATTTCGTTTTGGGGGCGGCAGCTTGGAGTGCATTTCGAGGCGCGGTTCTCTCCTTATAACCAGCTTGTGCAATCTCTGCTGGATCCTGCGGGGGAGTTTGCGAAGAACCGCCACGGCGTGAATGTGTTGCTAGTGAGGCTGCAGGATCTGGGTTCCGTCGAGGCGCATGTTTGCGAACTGCTGGACGCGCTGCGGAAGACTTCCGCCGAGCGCATTGCGCCGGTCCTTGTTTGCCTCTGTCCGGGCTCCACGGAATTTATCGAGGACCCCGGGCGCGGCCTGCTTTCGCGGAAGATGGCGGGTCTGATTGAGTCGAGTCTGGCGGAGACGCCGGGCGTTCAGTTTTTGCATTTCGACGAAATTCAGACGCGCTACCCGGTGGTGAATTGGGAGAGCGCGACTGGCGACCGGCTGGGGAAGATTCCATATACCGGGGAATATTTCTGTGCGTTGGCCACTGCTCTGGTGCGGTACGCGCATGCCTTGTTTATGTCTCCGTACAAGGTAATCGTGCTGGATTGCGACGATACTTTGTGGAAAGGAATTTGCGGCGAGGATGGGCCGGGCGGGGTCTCAATCGATCCGCCTCGCCGCTTCTTGCAAGAGTTTATGCTGCAGCAGAGGGAAGCCGGGATGCTGCTCTGCATGGCCAGTAAGAACAACCGGCAGGATGTGCTGGAAGTGTTCTCGCAGCATCCCGAGATGCCTTTGCAATTGCGGCATTTTACGGCGTGGCGAATCGATTGGGAATCGAAGGCCGATAGTCTTGCCGCGCTGGCCGGGGAACTTCAGCTTGGGCTGGATTCGTTTATTTTCGTCGATGACAATCCGAAAGAATGCGCGGAGGTGAGTGAACGTATCCCGGAACTGTTGGCGCTGGCGCTGCCGGTTGACGTGGCGGAGATTCCGCATTTCCTGGATCATGTTTGGGCGTTCGATCATGCCGTGGTTACCGAAGAAGACCGCAACCGGAACGCTTACTATGCGCAGACGCAAGAGTTTGGGCGAGAGGTCCGCAAGACCACGAACATGGCGAATTTTATCGCCGGCCTGCGGCTGCAAGTGACGTTTGCGCCGCTGCGGGCGGAGACAGTGGCGCGCGCGGCGCAGCTGACGCAACGTACAAATCAGTTCAACTTCACGACGATCCGGCGGACGGAGCGGGAGTTGGAAAATCTTTCGCGGGAGTGCTTCACCATCGAAGTTTCCGACCGCTTTGGCGATTACGGAATTGCAGGATTGGTGATTTTCTCAAAGCTGGGCGCCGATTTGGTAGTGGATACTTTTCTGCTGAGCTGCCGCGTGCTGGGGCGTGGCGTGGAGCATCGCGCGATGGATTGGTTGGGAGAGGCGGCGGCGGTTCGCGGAGCCGAATTCGTGGAAGTGACAGTTGTGCCTACGGCGAGGAACCTTCCGGCGCGGCAGTTTCTGGAGAGCTTGGGCGCGGGATCCCGCTTTCCAGCGGCGGCGTTGCGGGGGCTGGAGTGGCGTCCGGTGGAAGCCGCGGTGGCTGTGCCAGCCGCTGGCGCTGCCGCCAAGGGAAACCGGTTTCTTGAGTTCGCGCGCATCGCCCTGATGCTATCCTCGCCTAGTCAGATTCACGCGGCGGTGGCGCGGGAGCGGCTGGGGGACGCAATGCCGCGGAATGGAATGACGGAGACGGAGCAAGCGCTATCGTCCATCTGGGCGGAGATTTTGGAACGCCCCGCTGTCGGTGTGGCCGATAATTTTTTCGATCTGGGCGGACACTCGCTGCTCGCCGTATTGCTGTTGCTGCGGATCAAAGAGACGTTCGGCGTGGAACTGCCGATCGACGATGTGTATTCGGGCAGTCTGACCTTGAGCGATCTGGCTACAAGGATTGAAACGTTCCAGATGGGTGCGATGGATCCGGCGGAGTATGATCGGCTGTTGCAGGAGATTGAAGGCTTGTCGGAGGAGGAAGTGCAGGCGCTGCTGGCAAACGAGGAGCAGGTCTGATGCGTGTGCTGCTGGCCTCTAACGCTTCGTATGCGCCGCCACGCGGTGGATCGACGCGCAGCAATCTGGTTTGGCTTCGCCATCTGGTGCGCGCGGGGCATGAATGCCGGGTGGTGTGCGGGGCCGTGCCGGGGGCGCGGGATGTGGTGGCGGACGGCATCGGTATCTTCCCGGTGCATGAATTCGTGCGGCACAGCGGCGTGTTGGGCGAGCGGATCCGCGAGTTCCAACCGGACCGGGTGCTGGTTTCTTCCGAAGACGTCAGCCATGTTTTGCTACGCGAGGCAGAGCAGGCGGCGCCTGGACGATTGGTCTATTTGGCGCATACTCCGCAGTTCTTCCCGTTCGGCCCGGCGAGTTGGAATGCCGACGCCGGCGCGGCTGACATTGTTCGCGGCGCCTGTGCGGTAGTGGTGATTGGGCGGCACATGGCTGCGTACGTCGAGCAGTATTTGGGGCGGTCCGCGGAAGTTGTTCATCCGCCGGTTTACGGCAGCGAGCCTTATGCGCAGTACGGTGGATTTCAACGCGGGGCGGTGCTGATGATCAATCCTTGCGAGGTAAAGGGCAGCGGTATTTTTCTCGGGCTGGCGCGGCGGTTTCCGTTGACTTCGTTTGCGGCACTGGCCGGTTGGGGCACGACGCAGGCCGATCGCGACGCGATGCGGGCGGTGCCGAATGTGACGGTGCTGGAAAGCGTGCCGGATATTGAAGAAGTGCTCTCGCAGGCCACGCTGCTGCTGATGCCATCGTTATGGGTGGAAGGGTTCGGGTTGATCGCGATGGAGGCGATGTTGCGGGGTTTGCCTGTGATTGCCAGCGATTCAGGCGGTCTGGTGGAGGCGAAGCACGGGACGGGTTTTGTGATTCCGGTGAGCCCTATTGAGCGATATGAAGCGGTGTTCGATGAGAACCACATGCCGAAGGCGGTGGGCGCGGAACAGAATCTTGCACCATGGGTTGCGGCGCTGCATACATTGCTGACGGATGAAGCCGCCTATGAGACAGAGGCGGAGCGGTCGCGTGCGGCGGCGCTGCGCTTTGTGCGTGCCTTGAACGCGGCGGATTTCGAGACGGCGCTGCTGGCGTTACGGCCCGGGGAGTGCGCGCCGGAGAAGACATCGCGGCCGGTTGCGCTTTCGGCCGCTAAACGCGCGTTGCTGCTGCGGCGGCTGCGCCGGTAATGCGCATTCTGCTGGCGCACAACTCGCTCTACTATCCTTCCATGGGCGGCGGCGATAAATCCAACCGCCTCTTGATGGAAGCACTGGCGGCTCGCGGGCATCGCGTGCGCGTGGTGGCGCGTGTGGAGAAGTTCGGCGTGCCTGCGCACCGGACGCTGTTGAGCGAACTGGCGGCGCGGGGCGTTGCGGTGAATGTTAGCGGCCGCGATGTGAAGTTCGTGCGTGGCGGAGTTGAAGTTCATGCGCTCACTTTGGACCCGCACCTCCGCGCGTATTTCGAGACACAGATAGCGGAGTTCGACCCGGATGTCATTGTTACTTCCACCGACGATCCCGGACAACTGCTGCTTGAAATTGCACTGCGGGCGTCGCGGGCACGGGTGTTGCATCTGGTGCGCGCTACGATTGCCGTCCCGTTTGGGCCGGACAGTTCCATGGCGGGCGCTTCACGGACGGACGCGCTGCGGCGGGCCGACGGCGTGGTGGGCGTGAGTGAGTACGTTGCCCGCTATGTGCGCGAATTTGGCGGCATGGATGCGATTCATCTGCCGATTGCATTGATGGAGCCGGGCGAGTTTCCGTACGTGGCGCGGCTTGAGAATCCCTACGTATCGATGGTCAATCCGTGCGCGGTGAAGGGAATTTCGATCTTTCTTGCCCTGGCGGAACGGATGCCGCAGGTGCAGTTTGCCGCTGTGCCCGTGTGGGGGACGAACGCTGAAGACTTGGCGGCGCTACGGCGGCACGCGAACATCACTGTGCTGCAGCCGGTGGAGAACATTGACGAATTGTTGAACCGGACGCGCATCCTGCTGGTGCCCTCTTTGTGGGCGGAGGCGCGGAGCCGGATGATTCCGGAGGCGATGCTGCGGGGCGTTCCGGTGTTGGCGAGCAAGATCGGCGGGATTCCGGAAGCAATGCTTGGCGTGGATTATCTGTTGCCGGTGAATCCGATTAGCCGATACAAGGCTGCCGTGGATGAGAATATGGTGCCGGTGCCGCTGGTGCCGCAACAGGATATCGGGCCTTGGCAGGCGGCGCTGGAACGGTTGCTTACCGATGACGTGCATTACCGGGAGTTGTCGGTGGCGTCTCGCAAGGCTGCGCTGGGTTATGTTGCGGGCTTGAGCGTGCTGCCGTTCGAGGAATATCTGGAATCGCTGATGCGGAAGCCCCAGCGGGACCGTGGCGTCAAGGATGCCGGCCTATCCGGGGAGAAGCGCAAACTGCTGGCGCTGCGTTTGAAGCAGGCCGCTTCGCGCCGGCCTTCGGAGAATCTCTGGTTCAGTAATTTGGATGCCGAGGGTTTGCGCTTGTTTTGCTTCCCGTTTGCCGGCGGTGGGACGCTGCTTTACCGGTCGTGGACGGAAACGCTGCGAGCGCCGGCTGCGGTCTGTCCGGTCTGCTTGCCGGGCCGGGAAGCGCGGCTGCATGAGTTGCCTTTCGACAGCATGGATGCGTTGATAGCGGCGCTGGTGCCTGCGATTGCCCCGTTTCTGGATGCGCCGTTTGCGTTTTACGGGCACAGCATGGGGGCGGCGATTGCTTTTGAGTTAGCACAGGCGCTGCGGCGAGCCGGGAACCCTTTGCCACGCGGGTTGTTCGTCTCTGCGGCGCGCGCACCGCAGTTTCGATTGGGCCACCAGGCGCAGGCGGACCCGGACGACGCGAGTCTGATTGACCAATTGCGGCGGCTGGAAGGCGTCCCGGCGGAGGTGCTGATGAATCCGGCACTGATGCGGTTGGCGATGCCTGCGCTTCGGGCCGATACGCGGTTGTATCGGAACTATGTGTACCGCCCGGAGGAGCCGCTGGCGATTCCGATTTTTGCTTATGGCGGGAATGCGGATGCGAACGTTTCGCGGGAGCAGGTGGGCGATTGGCGGGAGCAGACTGCGGCGGCGTTTGTGCAGACGGAGTTTGCCGGGGGGCACTTTTTTATTCAGTCGGCGGCGGAGTTTTTGGCGGCGTTGGCGGAAGGGCTGGCGGTTTTGGGGTAGGGTTGTGGTCAGGGCGATGGCGGTTTGATCCGCTTGCGTTTACCGGATCACAACGACTCGCAATCTTTTGCTTATCCAGAGACTTCACAAAGCCTTCTTTGATTTTGCTCCAACTCCAGCGGTAGTTGCAGTTCCATGTGTTTGTTGAGTGCAGGAAGACTATGATGGTCTGATACCCCCTATGGACGCTGGTTTCTCCGCAGCAATTCCGACTTCTGCCCGCGCATTTCTCGTCGCCTGGGCTAATCAGCAGGGTGGGTGGGTGCGCCTCCTTGTCTCAGAGGTTCTGGTGTCATCCGCACCGGTAGCTGAATCTTACCTGCAGGAGGTCTATATAGCATTCTTGATTGAGAACGCGCTGGCACCTGGCGACCCGCTCCCGATCTCTTCACTGAATGATTCGGAGGAAACGAAAGACGAGGTACAGACGCTGTTGCTTACAAAGTTGGATGAACTCGAAGGTGTTAATGCATTGACAGCAGGCCAATCAATCGATTTCAACTCGAAGCTCACCATCGTCTTCGGTCAAAACGCGTCAGGGAAGACCGGGTATGTTCGAGTTCTCAAAATGGCTGCGGCTGTCCGAAAAGTGGAGAAAGTGCTCCACGACGTGTCGGGCACGGTAAAAGCAGCCGGCGCCCCAACGGCCCTTATATCATTTCGACTTGGGGATAACGACGACAAGGTTCGATGGAGGAACGAATCGGGTCTGGCCCCATTTACGCGGATCGATGTGTTTGACTCTTCGGCCACGAATCTCCACGTCGACGAGGACCTGAACTACGTCTACACCCCTGCAGAATTAGCAAGATTTCCTCGAGCGCAACGAGGAATAGAATGGGTCAAGGCCAAACTCGAATCCGCCATTGCGGATGCATCGAAGATTACGAATCCGTTTACCTCCTTCTTCACACCGGGCAATCGGGCGTACGCGCTTATAGAATCGCTAGGCCCCATCACCGACCTAGCTGCCGTTCGCGCACTCACGTTTGTGGAGAAAACGGAAAGGGAAACGATCGATCCGCTAAAGCTTGAGATTGATGCTCTAAAATCCAGTAAGCCAGAACTCTATATCAGAGCAGCGACTGAGCTTAAGCAAAAGTTCGAATCCTTGGCGAAGGCCATTAGCACTCTTGCTGAGATTGATGCTGGTTCATACACTGAAGCGGTCGCTAGGGTCGCATCCGCAAATCAACAACACGAAGCAGTGACGCGAAGCTCCTTCGCCGGCCTCACAATACCTGGTCTGTTACAGGATGCATGGAAAGAGTTCATTCAGGCGGGAGAGGAATACCTCCGTGCCACGGTCGAATCGGAGAACTATCCCTCGACCGAATCGAACTGTATATATTGCCAGCAACTGGTGTCCGCACCGGCGATTGACCTTTTGAGGAAGTATCGGGATTTCTGTAACAATGCCTTTCGTTCGGAATTGACAGAAGCTCAGCAGAAGCTAGATGCGATCATCACACCTTTGCGAAGTAAGCTGAATTTTCCTGACGTCCTGCGACAATTGTCAGAAATACTGGTTGCCTTACCTCAGCTAAGTTCCGGATAAGCGAGACTGTTTGCAGAAAGTGTTGCTCGCCGGTGAAGTCACCATTACAGACATGAGTAGCGGCCGACCCGTTGGATGGACTGACAAGGATGAGGATGTGCTGGCCGCGAAGGAGATTCTCGAAGGTCTTTCGGCCCAAAACCTCTCGGTTCTGCGAGAGCTAACGGAGCAGAAGGACGAGCGAGAAAAGATCCGACGAGAGAAGGAGGCGCGAGTTGCTGATATCGAGTCGCGGCTCAGGCTTGGTGAACTTCTCCCGGAAGTTGAGACCTTTGTCGAGGGAGCGAAGTGGGTAGACAAGGCAAGAATTCATTACGGAAGATTTTCTAAACTTCTGAGGTCCCTCACAGACAGTTCAAAGCGTGCAAGCGAAGATCTTCTAAATCGCGATTTCGAGGATCACTTCAAAGCAGAGTGTAGATTGCTGCGGGCTCCCGTCGTCACCTTGCAGTTCCCCGGGAAGGCCGGGCAAGTTTCCCGAAAAAAAACGGTAGCAACTGGTTACCGCTGTAGTGAAGTCCTCTCCGAGGGAGAGCAGAAGGTCATAGCACTGGCAGACTTCCTTGCGGAAGCATCGCTAAAACCGCCAGCGCCAGTAATTTTCGATGACCCGATTAACAGTCTTGACTACATTCGCATGTCCGAGGTTGTGAATCGGATCGTTAATCTTACAGATGGCAGGCAGGTCATCGTTTTCACGCATAATATCTGGTTTGCGGCTGAGCTCCTCTCTCATTTTGAGGACCGTCGTTCCGATTGCGCCTATTACGACGTCGCACGGGAAGGTGGGCGAATTGGCGTTGTGTCGAAGGGTACGAATCCTCGATCTGATTCCTTCAAGAGCGTTCGGTCGCTCATACACGAGTTACAGCAAAGCGCAGGCAAAGCCACAGGGGCAACGCGCGCGGCACTCATCGAAAAAGGGTATGAACACCTTAGAACCCTTTGCGAGATTATCGTCGAATCTGAGTTGCTTCAGAACGTAACGACACGTTACGCGCCGATGGTACGGATAACTATGCTGCCGAAAATCAAGACCAATGCTCTTGAGGATGCGATCGCAGTGATCTGCCCGGTTTATCTGGATTGCTGCCGCTATATCAGTTCACATTCCCAACCCCTTGAAACCCTGAATATTCGGCCGGAGCTAGAACTTTTCGAAGCGGATTATAGGAAGATATTAGATGCGCGCGAAAGATACCAAACGGCGAAGTCGTGATCCTGATTGCTTGACCATGCGGCCGACCCGTCATCCCGCTTGGCGTTCGCGCTCGGCGTGAATACTGCAACCCATGGGCGAAGGATGGAAGTAGTCTCCTCCATCGTTTGGCGTACGCCACGGTCACAATCCTGGTGAGCGCTATGATAATGTCGTGGATTTTCTGCGTTGTCCAGTTGCGTCCGGAAGATCTACTAGCTTCTGTGCATCGTTGACATTATCCATAAACGATCCGCCGCCCTGTATGTTCATCATCTTTACGATGTCAGACAGGTCGGCATACTGCACCACTGCTCGCGATGCTCTGTTCTTTTCTCTCATCGCCGGCGAGCTATGATAATCTACACTCCATCCCTCGTTCAGACATCCGTGGCTCGAATTTGCCCCTCTGGAGATCGGCACAATTCGCAGATACATAAAGCCTTTCAATCGAGCCACTGGCCGATTCAAGACGTGATCTAGAACGAGATTGGTCAAGTCGAGATCTGGAAACGCGCGGATGAATGCGCGCCTATAGGCACGGTAGTCCACATGGACCCATACCTGCATTGGGCAGTGTAGGACTGTTACTTCAGGCAGGTCCCAGATGGCCAAGCGAATATCGGGTTCGTCTGGTTCGTGCGCCTCAACGAGGAAGGCCTTACTGAGCGGTTCCGGAGTTAACATGGCTACGATCCTCCCGACCTATGTCTCAATAGCACTTGTGTCTCGTGCGGCAAGCGGGATGTATAAGCATGGCAGCAGCCCTGAATTCTTCGGGATGCCTATCGCGTGCTGATCAATCGGTCGGCAAGTCGGCTGGGGGTTATTCATAAACACCGGCGCTTTAGAAATAGCCTTTTACGGGATTAGATCACATTCTCCAATGATCCGGAGCGATGGCTACAGATTGACGTCTCCAGTCGCCCTTTAACCAAACATTCTCGAACCGTTCCGTCAGAACCGGAACCGCATCCCCCCCGACACAATTCGCGGAGCCCCCGGCGCATAGAAAGTTGCGTGCTGCAACGGGTAATCGCCGTTCACCGCTGGAAATGGCCGCGCGATGAAGTTGCCTTGACTCGTGAATCCCGTGGCCCCCAGTTGCGCGGCGCTGTAATACTGACGGTCGAACAAATTGTTCCCCTGGACGAAAAGCTGTATCAACCGGTTCACCTGATATCGGGCACCCAGGTTCACCACCGCGTAGCCCGGAGCTGTTCCGGGCCCCAGGTAGTAGCTGCCTTCGGCCTGGTGCAGGTTGTTCTTGTTGCCGCGCGCATAGGAACTCGACAGCGCCGTGGCGCCCAGGTCCACTTGAAATTTCGACGTCACCTGGATATAGGCGTACGCTTTCAGCATATGCCGCGGGATGAGCGGGATCTTCGCTCCCGGCTGGATTTGGGTGAATCCATCCAGCCCCTTGCCGCCGCCCGCCGCTGCCGCATCGTTGGTGCTGTTGCTGGAGCCGCTTACCGTCTCCGGGCTTTGGTATGTCGCGTCCAAAAACGTATAGCCGCCGCCTAGCGTGACGCGCCAGATACGGCCGCTGGCGTCGATTTCCACTCCCTGTCGGCGTGTCTCGCCGAAGTTCTTGAAATAGCCGAAGCCAGTCTGATTCGAGGCGACGTATAAAATGTCGTTCCGGTTTTCCCCGCGGAACCAGCCGGCGCTCCACTTCAGATTGTTCTCAATGCCTCCGCGGATGCCGGCCTCTAAGGTTCTGGTTACGACTTGGCGCAGCGGCGGGTCGCTGGCCATCGCGTTCGGCAGTTTGCAAGGCTGGTTCGGATCGGCGCATCCGAGTTCGGTGGACGTGGGTGCGCGGCTGCCTTCGTTATAGCCAAAATACGCGTTGACGCCGCGGACCGGGCTGAAGGTGATGCCCGCGGCGGGGTTGAACCGGTCGAAGGTGTTGCGGCTGGTGAGCGAACCGGAACCGGCAACCGGTTGAATGCGGTCGTAGTTGTCGATGGTTGTTCGGTTGTAGCGCCCGGACAGAGTGAAGTTCCATGCGTTGCCGATGGAAAGAGTGTCTGTGCCGTAGACGCTTGCGGTACGGATAAGCCCGTGCAGATCCACCGGCGTGTCGAACGAACTAACGCCCGTGATGCTTCGGTCCGGATTGAGGTAGCCGAGTTGCGACGATTGCAGAAAGTCCAGGCTGCTGCGGTCAAAAGCGACGCCCGCGGTGAACTTGTTGCGATGGCCGGCGGGCGTGCCCGACTGTGCCATCTGTCCGGCGAATCCGTAGTTGTTCTGGGTCGTGTGTGTCTTGTTGATCTGTCCGTTGCACTTCTGGTCCGGCGTGTCGTTCAGAAGAACCTGGGCGATGCAGCGCCAGTAGGGAAACGGCGTGTTGGCCGCGTTTGCGCCGCTGGTTGGGAAGCCGCTGTAGCCTGCGGCGGTGAGGGCCGCGCGTTCGGCCGCGTTGGGCTGGTACACAGACTGGTCCAGGGAATTTTGGTTGATATCGCCGTTGTAGGTATTGGTGCGGATGTAGCGGTAGTAGGCGTTTCCGAAAATCGTCAGGTTATTGGTTGCATTGTGCCGCGCGGTGAAATTCAGAAACGGCGAGCGGTTAGCGGTAATGTCGGGCTTAGTGTAGACACTGGAAAAGTCTCGGGCCAGGAAGCGCTGCTCCTGCACCCCGTTGCCGTTCAGTTGGTTGTTGGCGTAAGCCACGGTGAGCCCGAGCGTGGTCTTCGCGTGCTGCCAGCCGGCCTTGCCGAAGAACTGGCGGACGTTCGAGGGCGAGTTCGCGCGCCAGCCGTCGTCGAAGAACAGGTTACCGGCGCCATACCACGTCAGTCCCTTAGAATTGGAGCCGCCGTGTTCGAAGTCCACGGTCTTGCGTCCGTATCCGCCGCCGCTTACCTGGACGGCGGTGCCAGGGGAGGTGTTGCCGTCCTTGGTTTGAATCGACAGCGCGCCGCCCAGGGTGTTGAGCCCGAACAGCGGATTCGATCCGGGCATCAGCGTGGTCTCTGAGATGGCGATGAGCGGGATCAGATCCCAACTGACTACGTCGCCGAACGGCTGGTTGAGCCGTACGCCGTCCATATATACCGAGAGGCCCTGCGGCGTGCCCAGCAGTGGCGAGGCGGTGTAGCCGCGGTAGCTCAGATCGGGTTGGAACGGGTTCCCCTGCACTTCGTTCAGGTGGACTCCGTTGAGTCGGCGGTTCATGAATTCGGACAGGTTGATGGCACCGCTTCTCTGAATGTCGAATTGATCCGCTGTTTGCACTGGGGCGGATATCTGGTTACGGTCCAAGTCCATTCCGGGAAGCGGGGTGGTTGCGATTATGGTGATGGAGCTTGCGGGGCCTTGGCCCAGCGCCATGGTTACCATGCGGGAGACGGGCGCCGCTGACTGCACTTCAATCGAGAGCGACTGCGTGGCGAAGCCATTCTTCGAGATTTCCAGCTTGTAGGTACCGTAGGGTAAGCCCGCCAACGTGAATAATCCCTGCGCGTCCGTCTGAAAGCGCCGGTTCGCGATCGGGCCCTGCATTTTTCCCGACGCTGCCATCGCGGAGCCGGAGGGGTCTTTGACTTCGAGGCGGATCTGCCCGTCGGGGCGCTGGGCATTGAGCGCTACTGAGAAGAGAATGAGCGCGAAGGCCGCGCGCGGAGAGTGCATATATGAATATTCTTTCCGCACGCCTCCCGTTCAGTCTTTCGCTCTGAAGGGGGATGTCGCTCCTATGAGTATGGCGAACCGATCGCCGTCCACGGAAATACGATCATCCCGGTCGCCCGGATTGCTTATGGATTTGGAGGAGGTACAGGGGACGGGTTGGCGCAAGCAAACCCGGAAGAGGCGTGGCGGCCACGCCAATCGGTGTCTTTGAAATCCGCGATCGGCGGGGTTACGCCGGGGTCAGCCATTGTTTGGCCAAGGCCTCGGGATCGCTGGTTAGGTCGATCGGCCGGCGTAGGGTTTCGCTGCCGTTCTCGGAAAATATGCCGGTTACGCCGGCAGCCGTTGGCTGAAGGTCCAAGCGGCGGTCCTTCGCCTGCAGCCGCAGGGTAGTATCGATCCAGGTAATTTGCACCTTGATTCGCTGGCTGTGGCCAATGCGGGTGGCGTGATCGAGCAGCGCGGTGGTGAATTTTCCAGTCTTCAACTGTTCGGCAACCGGCGCGTCCGCCAACGTGCGGGCGCGGTCTTCCTCCCGCTGTTTACGGATCTCGGCCGCGCGGGCGGGATCGCGCTCGTCCTGTGCTTCCAGGCTCTTCAGATTGTTTTCAAGAGCATCCAGAAAACTCATGCTTTCATTTTAGCGCTGCGCCATTTGATGCTGCGGTTCGTCGCATTCCTTGCAATTCAGTTCGTGGCCGATGTGGCTTTGGCGGCCTTCCGCGGTGATAACCCAGGGCCGGGTGGTCCACGGAGGATCGTGCCTCATGTGCTGCGTATGGCCACAATCCAGATCGGCCACCCAGTGTAATTCTTCGTCGCGATGGAAGGCTGCGATAAGGCGTCTCAACGCGGGCCCGCGCCGTTCTTAAACGTGATGATGATGTCGGCAGTGGTGGAATTCGGGCGTGGCTCGATGTGCGCGCTGACGTCTTGAAATTCTATCGGGACCACCTTCGATTCCAGCACTTCACTGACGAAATCGCCGGCGGTGGTTTCGTTGATCGAGTCGCCGGGCTGGATGCTCCAGAGTGCGCGGACACGGCGCTCGGTGAACGCGGGCAGTCCCTTGATGAGGAGTTCGCCGAACACCAGTTTGAGTTTCGCCGCGTGGGGCGTGGGGTCGGGCGCGCGGCGGGGCACATTTTTCCCCTCTCCGAACGCGATCACCGTTTCTTTATGCTGAAGGTCGACCTCCACGTTCGGGATCTCCTTCGTTTTTAGGAATCGCTGGAGAGCGGTTACGTAAGTCTGAATAGCTACGTCTGATTCCGGAATGGCGGCGCCCAACATCGGTTCCGCCGCCTGAAACTTTTCCCGGTCCAGGCCGGGGATTTCCAGGCGTACTGTTTGAGTCCGCTCGGCTTCCTGAACGTCGAAGGTCACGTTGTAGCCATGGGTCGCGTTGGGTCCGAAGGCGTAATTACAAGCGGCGAAAAACCCGGTGCGGACGATTCGCAGGCAGGCGGTATCGAACTCCGGCTTGTCGGCCGTCACGCCGGGCTTCAGACCGGATACCGCCACGATCACGGTCGAGGGAACCGTCTTGTTGCCGTGTACCTCGATGTTCTGAATTGGCGCTGCCGCTAGAAAGAGAAGTAACGCGAGCATGGAGTCCTTCTCTTTCTAGAGTAGGCCCGCGGGGTAAAGGTTTCAGCCGATGTATTCTCTCCAGGTTTCCAGCGCGTTGCGATTGTGCCTCTCCAGCGCCTCCAGACCGTCGCTGGCGGCCTGGGCGTCGGTGAGCAGGTAGCGTCCGACGCGACCGATTTCGAGTACGTCGTCGGTTCGCGCCATCCAGTTTTCCGGGGCCCAATCGATGGCGTCCGAGACTACCGAGGGAACCCCCGCCGCGATGCCGTCCGCCGTCACCATGTTGAAGCTCTCGCTGTAGCTGGGCTGCAGCAGCAGGTGCATGTGGGCCACAGTAGTGAGGAACTGCGCCCAGCTCTGCCAACCGTTTTCCACCAGCTTGACGTTAGGCACGCCTTTCACCATCTCGCGGGCGGCGCTCAAGATGGTATCGCCGCCGCCTTCGGTGCGGCCGGCGCTGAGCCAGACTTCGGTGTCGACTTTCAATTGCTGAGCGATGTCGAGCGCGGCGCCGCAGGCCGACATGAAATTCTTGAGTGGCCGAGTGGCTCCGAACGCGCCGATGCGCAGTGTGCCGCCGCTGAATCGGGGGCGATTGGTGTTGGTGTGTTTGTCCAGATAATAGATATTCGGCAGGTAGGCGCAGGGCGCCGTGTAGGCGCGCTGCACCCAATTGCTGAAACGGCTGGAGTTTCCGGCAAGGTGGAAATTGGGGCTGGAGCGTTCGATCTCCATCGCTTCGCGCACCAGGCGCACACCGTTGCTGTCGGCTTGCAAAAAGCCGACGTTGCTGTGGCAGTTGACGGCAAACTGGATGTTGGGGAATTCGTTGATCATCGACTGGAGTTCAGGCGACGGAATCCAGGGCGCCGAGATAACCACATGAGTGACTCCGGGCTGATCGCGGAGTTGCTTGACAAGTCCGGCGCTATTCACGATGGGCCAGACCTGGGTTGGGATACCCGCGCGGATCAGCGCCTTCGCTGTATTCAACGCGGCGACACCGAGGCCGATGTGCGAGATGTTCTTGTTCGCCGCAAAATTCTTATACGCTAAAACGATTTTCATTTGATTCCTCTTCTACCGTGTCGAGCGCCGCTTGATCAGCTACTCTTTTTCGGTTTGAGAATAGCCGGGAGGAGGTAGGGGTGCGTTCGGCGGCGGTGTGGTTTTTGGGGTTATGTTGATGAAATGGAAAGAAATGAAAGTTTGCAGAAAGTTGTGAACGTAAACCGGCCCGTCCACTAAAGCCGAGGTGGGGATTCTTTTTCAACGTGGATTCTAATATTTAGGAGCGAAGGCGGGGCCCCGGAGTCATGTGCCTTGGCGGGTGCCGATTCCGGAGCATGCCTTCGCGCCCTTGATCGTCTCGATCCCATGTTCCGGTGATGGATGCAAGCCCGGCGATTATGATACCGAGTGGCTTCCGCGCCAATGCCCGGCGTGCAGGCGAAGTATTCGCTACCTTCCAGCGCCTTGACGAAAGGCTTCACTTTCCGCATTTTGGGGTCCAGCTCCTTGAATCCAGCAGACGCCTTCCGCTTCCTCTTCCATGAAGCTGATGGCATGTCCGCCGCGGATCTTCAGGATCGGCCGCCCCATGTTCGATGCGATGACTTCCGCCCGGCGGGTGGAGGCGCCGGCCAGTTACAGCGTCGGCGGCGTGCCCGGAACGAAAAGCGCGAGCGTGCGGGCATCGGCGAACGCGAAGTATCCCGCCGGCTTGACGCCATGCAAGACCAGATGAAACCGCCAGCGCCGCTGGTGCGCAGCAGATCGCAAGATTACGAGAGAATGGAAAACTCCTATACCTCAAGCAAAGAATGTTTACCGGACGAAAGCCGTGAAGTCATCAATAGTTCAGCTTCAACCCAAACTGAATGTTGCGCGGCTGGTTCGCCTGACCGTTGAGCTTTGTGAAGGTCCCGCTGGTGGGATTGGTATCGAGTCCGCCAAACCACACGCGGTTGAACGCGTTGATCATCTCGCACCGGAATTGGAGCTTCACCCGCTCCTTGTAGAGCTGAGTGGTCTTGATGAACGACACGTCCCAGTTGTTGATGGCGGGAACCCTCAGGCCGTTCCAGTAATACGGGATGCGCCGCGCGGTGAAGCCGGGAAGGACAGCCATTGAGGCTCCGTTGAACCATTTGTCGATCGACTGGGGCGAGGCGGCCGGACTGGCCCCGGTGGCCATCACCGCAGGCAACGCTACCGCTGGCCCGGTTTGGTAGATGTACATGGCACTCCACTGCCAGCCGCCGATAATCTTGTTGACCGCGGTGACGTTCGATCTCAGCGTCTTGCCGGTTCCAAAGGGCAATTGATAGATGATCCCCGACGAAAACCGGTTGGGATTGTCGAACTGGCCGGTCATTTTCGATGGCGCCGGATCGCTGGGCTCAATGTAGTGTAAGGTCTCGATCTGTTTTGAGCGGGTGTAAGCCAACTGCAGGCTCAAGCCGTAGCTCGTGCGCTTCAGCGCGCTGACCTGCAGCGAGTGGTAGTTGCTGGTACCGCCCTGTGAATTGTATTCGGGGGTGCCACCCGAGTCTCTGTTGATGCTGACGCTATTGAACTCCGGGTACGGCTGGAGCAACTGAGCGACTGTGATTGTGCTTTGGCCCAGTGCACTGGCCGCCGGGATCAGTCCCTGGAACGGATTGGGAATCCTGGCGTTCAGGCGGCTGCCGAGAGCATAGTTATTCTGGTTGAAGGTTCCACCGGTGCCGCTCCCGCCGGTGCCGGAGATGAAGCGGCCGCTGTCTCCGGCTGATGAGGCGAGCAACAAATGGTCGGCGTGCTGGCCAACGTAATTTACCTCAACCTGGATGTCTTTGGTTACTTCCTGTTGGAAGCCGAAGCTCCAACGGAAGTTGCGAAGATTCTTTCGCCAATAGTCGTAAACGTTCAAATCCGTCCCAAGTAGCGTTCCCAGGCCCAGAGTGGCGCCTGTCGGCTGGATGAGCCCGGAAGGGTACGGATTCGAGAGTGTGTTTGCCGGCGTAAGGCCGCCATCGAGCGACGCTATCATATTCGTCTGCGATGCAAAACCTGTAGTATTGACGAAAGGCTGCCACCATTCGGAGAAAAAGACTCCAAACCCGGTGCGGACCACCGTCTTAGGGAACAGCCGGTAGGCGAGGCCGATGCGCGGTTGCCAGTTCGACTTGTCGGCAGATTGGTTTCGCCGATTGCTGCTTGAGGCAAAGAAGAGCCCCCCGTTTACGTTGAAGTTCGCCACCGGCAGTTCAGGAATTGGGTTGGCCGCGTAAGCTGCCTTGGCCGCCGCCGCGATGGGGCTCGCGACATTCGGATCGAATCCTAAAGCACTTTGGTTGTAACGCTCGGTCACACCTAAGAGCAGATCGTACCGGAAACCAAGATTCAAAGTTAGTTTCTGGCTGACCTTGAAGTCGTCTTGAAAATACCAGCCGTAGAAGGGAGCCTGCGGAGCTGTAAGCGCCCGCAGACTAACGAAGTTGGCACTGGCGTTGGAGCCGTTCGGATAACCGAGCAACAAGCTCGCAATTCCGTTGCCCAGGTTACTCCCGGTGACAAACGCACTCGGCTGGGTGAAGCCTCGATCGAAGGCGTACTGACCGCCGGGGCGGTTTGCGCCGACGGAATTGTTCTGTTTCACTTGCCCTTGGAAGCCGAACTTCATATTATGGCTGCCGGAAATCTTGGTGACGCCAAAGTTGTAAGAGAAGGTGTTGGTGTGTTCGAACCACTGGCCTTCCGAAGCACCAATGTAGTACATGTCCGAGTTGGTTATATTCGGGAAAATATTCTGCTGCATTTGGCCGGTCAAAGCCTTCGGGAAGCCAAGTGTAGTCTGGTCGAAAGTGGGGTGGGTGCCTTCCTGGGTCCAACGTGTGTAACCCGCCTGTCCGGTGATGACCATGGACGGACTGACGGTGAAGGCATCGCTCACTCCGATAGAGGTCTGCGCGCGATTGTTGCCTTCCAATGCCCCTACGCCCCCGCCGATATCCCACGGCGTGGGCGACCCGGGAAAGCCTTGATTATGCGACCAACGGGCAAACAGCCGGTGCCGCCGGATGTTTGGATCGACGCGCACCGAATAGTTTTCGCCATCATAAGGAGCGGGTACCTGAGAGAAATAGTTGTTGGTGCCGGTAAACGGATCGCCAGCCGAGGTGGCGCCGGGATACCGCGCCAGGATATTAGCGCTGATCGGGTTGATCCGGCTGGCCGGGATCTTGTTCCCCGGAAACAGGGTCCGAAGGCCGTTGGAGGCGGTGGTGAGAGGATCGGCGATCTGGAACAGCGTTCCGCCGGAATTGAACGTTTGCGAGAAATCGCCCTGGCGCTGTAACGCCGTGGGCACCGTGAATCGGTAAATGGCTGGAGTGCGCTGGCGGAGACCCTCGAAATTGAAAAACCAGAACACCTTGTTCTTGATGACCGGGCCGCCGGCGGTCAGGCCGTACTGGTTGAAGCGGAAAACAGGGCGCGGGGAACCGGCTCTATTCGCGAAAAAGGCGTTGGCGTTCAGTTTGTCGTTGCGGAGGAATTCCCACAGTGAGCCGTGGATTTCGTTCGTGCCGCTCTTGGTCACGACGTTGACGAACATCCCGCCGCCGTGGCCGTACTCGGCATCGAGAGCGTTGGTTTGCACCGTGAACTCTTCCACGTTGTCAACCGTCGGAATGTAGGCGACACGATCGGAGACATTGTTCGGAATGCCGTCCAACAGGAACTCGTTCTCCCGGTTGTTTGCCCCGGAGGCCGAAGTATAAGACGTGTTGTCGATGTCGATCAGGCCGTTGGTGGATCCGGTGGAGGAATTGTTGGTGATGCCCGGCGACAGGTTGATGAGCATCAGAACGTTGCGGGCCAGCAACGGCATGTCCGTAATAACCTTTTGCGAAACATTCCGGCTAATCGACGAGGAGGACGTCTCGAGCAACGCTGCCTGACCGGTCACACTGACCGATTCGGTCATTTGGCCCAGTTCCAAGGCGAAGTCCGCGGTGGAGCGGATGCCGGTGCGAACAGCAGTCTCCTGGGTCTCCTTTTTGAAGCCGGTTTTCTCCGCGCCAACTTGATAGCGGCCGGGATTGACGAGTGGGAAGAAGAAGTAGCCGTCCGCGTTAGTCTCCGCGGTCCGGCTAATTCCGGTTTCCAGATTGCTCAGGTTCACCTTCACTGCCGGCAGGACTGCTCCTGACGGATCTTTCACAGTTCCGTCAATGGACCCGACCGGCAACACTTGGCCCCAAGAAAAAGTCGACGCTACCACACAGACGGCAAGGATTACTTTTCGCAAGATACCCTCCTGACGGGAACCCGTGAATCGGGTTCACTATGTCACAGCGCAAATCGCGTGTCAATGGTTTGGCGGCGTTGTGGCCTTGGTAGTGGGCTTGTGGATGTTGCGTCGGATGTTGCGTTAGCTGTTGCGTTGAAAAACGAAATGTGTGCGCGGTCTTCCCGGCCTTTTCCGCGTTGGAAAAAGCGATGCCATACGGTTCGGCTTGCCGAAGCGCTCTCCCGCGCTGAGGCGTTTGGAGGAAGGTTCCAATGCATCCGTCGAAATACCAATCCCGCGGTGAAACATCTTCAGGCCGCAATACGCCACACCCGCGCACCAAAAGGCTCGAATGTTTCTCTCTTCCGCCACGCGCCGATGCTGATCGTCGCTTCCACCGGATTCTTGTCGGCATTTACGGCGATCAGCACGGCACTCTTTCCCGAAGGCTTCACGATCCACTCCACGCCGCGATCAAGCGAATGCCCGGTGTCGTGGTACTCAATCCTCACCTCCGCATGGAGGGGACGCGCAGCCAACTCAGCCGTCAGGCCCTTCAGCTCACGGGCCGTTGCCGCAATGCTGTCCCACAATCCACACTCCGGCGGCGTCCGGTAGAGCCCCCACCACAGCAGTCCGGTTGCTCCATGCACAATCGCCTGATACGCCATGAACCTCGTCTCGGCGAGTGTCGGATACCGGATCATTCTCGGATCGCGTTGTTTCTCCCGCAGCAACTCCCACGCAAAGCCCTGCAGCACCATCCACACGCCGCGCGCTTGTCCGGCCACTTGCCGCATCTTGTCGACATACGGGCCCACTTGCGATATTGACGAATTCAGCAGGTCGCCCTGCTGCCCGTCGGACCAGAGCGCATATTGCTCTCTTGATCCGGGCGCGATCACCGGATAGATGTCGGTTGCTATCAGATCGCCGCCCGGGTTATAGCGGGCGAGCGTGCTCACGAGGTTGGTCGGCGAATGGTTCAAATAGATGGGACGCGCCGGGTCAAGGCACTTCACCAGTTGGTAGGTTTCGCGGATTACCTCCGGCGAAACGCGCAACTTCCCGGGTTCCCGCCACACATAGGACGGCTCGTCTTCCGTCTCCCAAAATAGAATCTCCGGATGATCCTTAAATTCATCCACCAGCTTTCGAATCCGCGGCTCGTCTTCCGGTTTGCTCTTCGACCCCACCGTGATCCATCCATACATGCCGTGCGCGCGCGCAATTTCCATTTGATCCCGCTTGGCATCGACATGCGCGACATGGAATCCCGCGTCAGCCGCACGCCTCCATCCGCCGGGTCCCTCAGGCAGGTGATACAACCCTAAGAGGAAGGTGCGCGCGCCCTTGACGACCAGCATGCCGTCGCTATCCACCCGCACCGGCGCCACCCCGGCCATTGCCGACAATGCGCTCCCGATAAAAACTCTCCGTCTCATACGAACCGCCAGTTTACCCGGATTCTAGCGCAAGACTAACTTTCCACCTGTTGATTCCCTCGCGACGGTGATCGGTTGCCGGACGACCGCCGTGCGGCCCGTGACATCAACGGTGGCGGCGCGCAAGCGGTATTTCCCGGGCGAGTATAACTTGAAACTTACCTCAACCGTTCCGCCGGAACCATCCATCACGACGCTGGGTTTCAGTTTGTCAGGTATCAGAACGAGTTGATCCTGTTCTTCCGGACCGTAGAGCTCCCAGGCGACCATCGCATTCCTGTAGACGCCTTCGTCGTCCGCGCCAAATGTGTAATAGACCTTGGCCGAAGTTTCTTCGACTCGCGCCCTCGCCGTAATCTCCAAAGCATCCGCCTGGCTCCGGGAAGACAAGGTTACGGCAAGTTGAGGCGGTGAGCCCCCGGCGCGCTCCGGCGTCCTGGCGCGGTCCAATACGGTGAGCCTCCCCTCGTTGTTCACCTCCAGTTTGCCGTCTTCCCGAACGCGCACGATCTCGCGGTAGCCCGGGAGCTTCATGCCCGGCAGGTCCCACAGCAGATCGAACGGAACGCCAAGCTTGAGGCAACGCTCGATCTCGGTAAAGAAGTTGCTCATTACCACTCGATACGCGACACCTTGCCGGTTGAGCCGTTCGAGGTTGAGTTCGCCGACGCCCCACATGTTGCCTTTGCCCGTCTGAACATGGCCGAGGTCGTAGCCCGGGGGCAGAACAATCGCGACTTCAGCCGCACCGCGCAACTGGCGGGGTTCCGGACGAGGATGGGCTTTCGCGTAGTCGCGCAGATGCCGGGCAAGCCCGAGAACTTCGCCGAAAGGAACGCAAGCAAGCTGATAGTTGTCCCAGAAGAAGAACCGCGTGGCGCCAAGGTCGTAGGCATGCGTCAGCCACCACGGCGCGTCGGCGCGTTCGAAGGCTCCATAGATGCTGATGCCCCACTTCTTCGCCGTGAGGCGGGCAGCGCCGCGCAGAAAACCGAAAATGATATCGGTAAGAGCCTTGGGATCGTCGGGCGGCAGTTGAACACCGTAGGTCATGTTCATTTCAGGCAGAGTGCGGCGAGTGCCAATGCGCCCGGGCGGTTCAAACACCATCGCTTCCGGCACTTGCGGATCCTGCGACAACTGGTAAGCGGCGGTGCTTACCATCGTTTCCCACGTGAAGAGGTTTTCCTGGCGGAAATCCATGTCTCCCAGGTCGACATCGTTGCGTGCGCGCAGACCCTTCATGAGCGTCGCCGGTGAACCCTCCCGCAACGCGTGTTCATAATACTTCCGGAACTCTTCGAACATCAGTTGCGGAGTAAGCGCTTTGCGGAACGCCGCGTCTTTGGCAAGGCGCGGGCGCACCGCGTGGTCCCTGGTGCCCACCGCCGGCTCGTCGAGAAACAAAGCGGGACCCAGATACTGGCTTCGATAGAGCGACTCGGGAAACGGAAGGCTGCCTCCTGCCCCCCAATAGTAGAGGCCGAGTTCGTCGGCCCATTTCCATTGTTCCGCGTCCACGGCAACGCAGGTGATTCCGGCATCGCGCATCTGGCGGTAATCTTCACGCGTGAGCCGGACGAGTTCGTAGTCGGAGCCGTCGTAGCGCCGGGTCTCGTCCTTCTGCCGGCTATTGCTGGCAGGGCCCACAAGCATGTCGGGCCGCAGTTCTACTACCTCTGCATCTGCCGGAGGCAATACGGGAACTTCCTGCCTGAGCATCTCGCGCGTGTAGCGGTGGCCCAGATAGCGGACCTCTTTGGGGAGGCCGGCAACGGGCTGCGGCAGAGTTTCCCAGCCGCCTTGCGGGGGAAGCACTGCTTCGTTGGTCAGCTGATTTCGATATTCCCGGGGCCGGGTTGAGCCGCCTCCCTGAAATAGATACCGCGACGTGTTGGTGCGGGTGGGGGCCCCGGCGCTCAATTGCCAGATCTTGAACTCCTCGCCGTTCGCTTTCGTGGCGGTGAGTGAAGTCCATTGTTGGCCCTTCTCCAGCGGCCCGAGTGCAAGCGAGAACGAAGTGACGGCCGAGCCCCGCGGGGCCGCCGGGTTTTCGAGCCGATACAGCGCGGCCCAACCCGGCTGCGGCTGTGCGGATGTGTTCGCGGTTATGGCCGCCACAATAGCGAAGACCCTCAAGTGAGGCCGGATGCCGCGATGGTACATGGGTAGAGTATGGCGCAGTTCCAGGGTTCCCGCTGTGAATGGATCTGATCGGCCTCCACGCGAACCGTGAAAAATGGTTTGCCGCCGGGCTCGCTTTTCGCCGGGAATTCGCCCTGCTGGTTCTTGTCAGCCGGCCCGTACGGACTGTCTCCAAGTCGCCGGGATCGGTGCCGGCTTGCTTGTCTTCGCGCAACGAAGTGAACAATATCGCGTGGCCGTCCGGTATGAACGGCGGCCGATTGTCGTATTCAGGCCGATTGGTAAATTCACGGGCTTCGCTATGGTGACGCGGCACTTCTGAGTCTTCATCGCGCGCGGAAAATCCCGGAACCGGTTTGCCCGTGGCACAAGGCGGCGAGGAGCATGAAAGAACGGAGCAAACCTGCATAATATCCAAAATGGCGTGTTAGCCTACGATTGCAACTAATAGACCGGGAGGCATATTTGAAGCGAATCTGTTTGTTCCTGTTATTCGGCTCTATCGCGGCGGCTCAGAGCCACGAAATGCCGCACCATTTATTTCATCCCGGAAGGCCGCTCACGGGTCCCAGCCAACTTCCATCCCGTGACATCGCGGCTGCGTACTTGGAGTCCATCGCAGCCGATTACAGTTTGACGGGCGCGGATCTGCGGAGCCTGCGCGTCATCAAAGAGTATCGGACGGAGCACAACGGCATAACTCACCTGGTATTTAAGCAGCAGTTTCAGGGAATCGACATTTACAACGCGGAATGGACGGTAAATATCGATCGCGATGGACAGGTATTGAACGCCGGGGGCACCCTGTTCCATGCCGCCGATCAGCCCGCAGCCCCGCCCTCTTTGCCATCCGCGCATGGCGCGCTGCGCGCCGCCGTCAGAGCGGTGAATCCGGAACTGGGCGCTACCTTCTATCCGCTGGAACTCGACATCAAGGACCGCGGCACGAAGACCCGCTTCCACCGCGGTGGACTGGGAGACGATGTCATCGGAACTGCCGTCTGGTACGTCTACAACGGAAGCCTGCAACCGGCGTGGATGTTTTCCATCGTGGATCGGGACAACATTCACAGCTATGAACTGGTGGTGGAGACCAACGGGGAATCGGTGATGGATAACCAGCCGCGGACGTGGTTCCAGAGCGCCGCTGCGGCGC
>JANXXV010000092.1 GCA_025350445.1 Bryobacteraceae bacterium
CGGCACGGCAGCACAAAAGCGGCGGACTCTTCGGGAATCGGCGTCAGCTTAAAGTTCACGCTGGTAATCGCCGCGAGCGTGCCGAAAGATCCGATCATGAGCTTGCCCATGTCGAGCCCCGCCACATTCTTCACCACCATCCCCCCGCTCTTCACCAACTTGCCTTCGAGGGTGGCAAACTCCATGCCGATCACCAGGTCCCGGGCCGTGCCATACAGCCGGCGGCGCGATCCGCTGGAATTGGCCGCAACCACTCCTCCCACTGAAGCTCGATCGAAGAACGGCGGGTCCAAGGGAATCATCTGGTTGTTCTCTGCCAGCAGCGCCGAAAGCCTGGCAAAGGAAAGCCCCGCCTGCACACTGATGGTCAGATCGCGCGGCTCATACTGGAGCACCGCATTCAACGCGCCGGTTGAGATGGTCACGTCCGCGGACGCAACCGGGCCCGCCATTCGATTCTTTGTGAATTGGCCGCCGACGCGTATTGTTCGCCCCGCGGCCGCGGATTCAGCGAGTAATCCAGCCAGGTCACCGGCCGTTTGTGGAATCAGAGTCTCCATGCAAAGAACTAATGTACCCTACCCTCGCAGCCGGCGATTCCATCGGAACAAGACTCTCGCACAAGACACTGAATTCGAGGGCGGAAATTCCCCTTGGAAGATGTGGGACCGGACTCTTTCGATTTCCCCATAGACCCAATCGGTCGTCGCCGAATGTCGCAACACTACCGAATCAAAGTCTCAAGCGGGCGTCGGTCAGGTTTACCCGCTGCGCGGAGAGGAGTTCGCCCGGAGTATGCGCCTCAACTGGACCTGGAAACCGGAACCGCTGGGGTGACCCCGACTTTGGAGATCTTCAAAAGCGCAAGGGCCGCTTCCGGCGGCGCCAATCGAACTAGAAACTCGGCGGATTTGGCCGCCGGAAGCGAGTCCGTCTTGCGCGAGTTCCTCAAAAGTTAGAGTACAGAGTAGGGCTAGGCCTCCCCCCATTGGTGACGCCGTTTCGGGCTGGGTTCGCCAAAACTAAGGTAGATTGGCCAGGGAATTAGTAGGACTTCCTATTAAGCCCGTCACTGAGCTTCTTTTCCGCTTCTTTCTTCGCAGAATATTTACAAAACCCGCACAAAGAAACCGAGGGTGCTCGAGTACCAGGGACGTAATGGGGGGCCCAAAAGGGGGAAGTACTTCAGCCGTAGTTGCTAAGGAAATCCCTAGGAGAATCTCCTAAGACTTTTTTTTCTTTCAATTTACGGACATCTCTACGACAATGAACCTCGTAGCTTTGGCGGAGCCAGCCAAGCCATTGAGTTGCAATTGTAGATGGACAAGCTCGCCGTTAAGTGAAAAGGGAACTGTGGAAATGAGACAACTAAATTACAAATATAGTTTCGCGCTAGGTATTTTTCTCACGGCGTCATTGCTTACGCCGTCTAGCTTTGGTCAGCACGATCCTGGAGTTCGCGGGGGAGCTCCGGGGGCGGGTGGAGCGGTCACACCGATTCAGGTTAACGAACTGGCAGCCTTCCAGGAAGGACTATTTCGGATGACGGAGCTCGAGTCCGTATGTGACGGCTGCTCTAACATTACGCCCGGTTCGCCAACCGGCCAGCCTCCGCTCCTTCAGACCATCACGAACTCGGCCGGACTCGGCGCGCGTTTCAACGGCGATCAATGCGTGGTGTGTCATAGCCAACCGTCCCTCGGTGGATCGGGCGGCTTTCTGGTACCGAATCCGAAGTCCCCGCCAGCCAATTTCCGCGCTCCGGAGAATCCCATGTTCGATCTGATTCCGCATCGCAATGGCGCGACGAACAAGATTCCTTCGTTCATCAAGCAATACGGTCCGATCCGCGAAATGCGTCTTCTTCGCAAGCCCGATGGAACACCCGACGGCGGAGTTCACCAGATCTTCACTGTTGTTGGCCGTACCGACGATCCAACGATTCCGGGTTGCAACGCGAGCGTACTGCCGCAGCCGGACTTCGAGACGGAAGTTCGAAACAAGAATGTAGCGTTCCGCATTCCGCTCCAGGAGTTCGGCCTTGGATTGATCGATTCTATTCAGGATCAGGAAATCCTCGCGCGCTCCAAGGCGACCGCCGCCCAACGTGCCCAACTTGGGATCGTGGGCGTTCCGAATCGCAGCGGCAACGACGGCACCATCACCCGCTTTGGCTGGAAGGCGCAGAACAAGTCGATCACCATCTTTTCCGGCGAAGCATATAACGTCGAAATGGGCGTAACCAACGAGGTTTTCCCCCAGGCTGTCGAGGAGAACGACCTTTGCAACGGACCTAAGAAAGCTCATCCGAACGACGTGATGCGCACAGACATCAGCGATGCCCGGAACGAAGGATTCAACAATCCGCTCCACATCAACGCGGATTGGTTCCAGTTCACCATTTTCATGCGCTTCCTTGACGGACCGAAGCCTGTTCCGTTTTCGCCCAGCGCGCTGCGCGGTCAACAGTTGTTCGGCACCACCGGTTGCGCCGCCTGCCACACACCGCGGATGAACACGGCTCCGGTGATGAATAGCGAATCCCTGCAAAACAAGCCTGTAAACTTGTACTCCGACCTGTTAATTCATCACATGGGCCCTGGCTTGGCCGATCACGTGACACAGGGTGCTGCTTCTGGCGACATGTTCCGCTCGGCGACGCTGTGGGGCCTCGGTCAGCGGATCTTCTTTATCCACGATGGCCGCACCAGCGACCTTCTGCAAGCGATCGCGTTCCACGCTTCCACCTCATGCTCAGGCGACGGCGGGTTCGGGGGTGACAACCAGAACTCGTTCTTCCAAATCGGAAACAACGAGGGTGGCGACGGTTCCTCGAGTACGAACCAAAATCCGAACTTCGGCTGTAACAATCTCGCTACAGGCGCGGCTTACCCCGATTCTGAAGCAAACACCGTGATCGGGAAATTCAACGCTCTGTCGTCTGGCGATAAGCAATCCATTCTGGACTTCCTCCGATCCCTCTAGGAGCTAGCCCGAGCTTGACACGCTCCGCGGCAAACCGGCCGCGGAGCGATTGGCGAGGATTTTTTATCGATGTGGTATTCAGGTTTGGTGTCGATTACTCTGCTAGCCGCTTCTCTCGCAAACGCCGAGTTGCTGAAGTTGAAGAATGGAAAGTCGCTGGCCGGCGAGATCGTGTCCATGGACACAAGCGAGGTCCGCATCACACGTTGCGGCCGCACTGAGGTTTATCCGCGTGCCGATGTCGTATCCATCAGCACCGAGCCGTTACCGGAAGACTGTACCATTCCGCCACCTGTGCGTAAGCTGGATTTGCCCGGCGGGGCCAAAATCCGAGTTAAACTCCTCGACTTTATCGATACGATAAACGAACCTCCCGGAAAGACTTTTCGCGCGACGGTCCTGGAGCCCGTAGTTGCAGGCGGCACTACAGTCGTTAGAAAGGGCGCCGGTCTTATTGTTCATTTAATACCGGCCGGCGATGGCGGTCAAACACTCGATCTCGTAGGAGTCAATCTGGGCGTCAATGAGTGGGCCGGTTTTCAAGGCATGTCTTTGGAGGTGGTGCTTTCTGTGATAGGAGACGCGATTGACGCGCGCCAGAAAGAGGAGAATGAACCGCTGCCCGAACCGATTTTGCTACAGGGCCCGCGGGTCTATATCCCCTCATTCACCACGGTCACATTCACGTTGAGGACGCCTGTGCGGCTGGTGATCGCACCGCCCATGCGGTGATGCTGGGAGTTAGGAGCGTAGCAGATCATTGATGATATCCGCCACGGCCCGGATGTCGGACTCCGAGTCCGCGTAGACGGCCACGACTCCCGCCTCGGTGTCCCAACTCAATCTCCTGGCAAGTGCAGGATTCTTTTTCTTCACCTCTTTCTTGATCAGACTTTCGGCCGCGTAGTTCGTCGCAAGTTGCAAGCCAGGCGCCAGGCTCTCAAAGATGGACCACTGCCGCAGACCCTCGCCCGGCCGTTGGATCGTGACGTTCCCAACGCGTTCCTTGAACGCTTCCCACTCCGGATCAATTGGGGTGTAATCGATCTGGATGTCGGGGCGTACGGCACGGAGACCGTCCACGCTGGCGCCGATTCTCGGACCGAGCCAAAGCTTCCGAAGCCTGGGTAGTTCGGCAAGCGGCATGAGGTCAGAATCCTCGACCGCGCCGAACAGGGTTAGATCCTCAAGGGCGGACGCCTTCGCCAGCGGCTTTAAGGTTGGGATCCGAAGGCTTTCGCTATCCGTAATGGCAGCATCGTCGATCACCAGGGATCGCAATTGCGGAATCGCCGCCACGGACGCCAGATCCACTCCTCCCGCCGGCATCCGCAATGTCAGCGCGGCCAGTCGAGACAATTCCCACAGTGGCATTAGATCCTCCATCCGCAGGTTCAACAGCGTCAACTCCTCCAGTTGCTGGAAGCTCTCCAGGCCCGCGAGCGATTTAACCCCGCGTCCGGCGAGGGTGAAACGGCGCAACCGGTTCCATGTATTCCAGCGGCGGAGATTCGCGATCTGCGCATCGATCAAGTGAGCCTCTTCGAGCAGCGTGCATTCGCGCAGCTTCGCCCAACCCTTGGCCGGTCCGAGTATTCGCAGATATTGGAGATCGGTCATCCGGGCAACGGCGTCGAGGGAATCGTGAAACAGGTCTGCGCTGAGTTTCACCAGCCCGGTCATTTTTTCCAGTGGGGCAACACTCAAGTTCAGCCAGCGGTTGAGCGCGAGTTTGCGCATTTGTTCGGCGGGGAGCGCGTCCAGATTGAGCCGCATCTCGCCGCAGGGGGGCATGGCGTAAAGCGATTCCAGCCCCGTCAAGCGCCGCAGCGTGGACGCCTCCGGTATGGGCGCGGTCGGGTAAAGCAGCAGTTCCCGAATGTCCGGAAGTTGGCGGCTGGCCCGCACCTGCGTCGAAGCGATTACCGACTCAACCGTTGGAAAATCCACGAGCACGTCCAGATCGATAACGGGAGTTCTTTCTTTGCCAATCTCGCAAGCAGCCAAGACCTGACCGTCGCCAGCCGCCACCGCTTCAATCGGCACGACAGTGAGTTGCGCCGGCACTGGCGGGCCACTTGTTTCACGGCGCTTGCTATGAACGAAATGCTCGAACGTGTAGCGAAAAACAGAGGAAGGCCGTTCCAGCCGCGCCGAACCAAGAGGGAGAGACGTCAGCACCTTTCATTCAAGGTAGATCAGGCGTTGAAGCGAGTCAATCCGAACAGGAGAACTTGATGCCTGATTTTGAACTGCGAGTGCGGGAATCGCCAATAAACGATGGATTTGTTTCTCTTCCATCGCTATACTTCTTTGAATGGCGTCTGCATCCGCCAGGGATGGCTCATGAAACGACGTGCTTTTTTATGCATCTCCGCTTGCGCTGCCGCGTCTCGGACCACCGTCGATCTCTCCGATTTGCCGAACTTTTGCTCGCACGAACATTGGGGCAGCATCGATTCCATCGGCACGTTTCCCGGGGGATTCCGCGCGGACGTGGAGCCCGGCGCCTGTCCTACCCGCCGAACCGGATTCATGGACCTGCTGGTGGAGCCCTACTTCCGCGGTTGGCTAAGCAGCGGCGGCACAGACCTGACGACGCTATCGGCGGGCGGGGTCGCCTTCCGCGACCTAATGCGCGAATCCGGGTGGGAGGCGTTCCAGTTACTTCGTCCGGCGCTGGAAGCACACCGGTTTACGGGCGTGTACCAATGCACCCGCCGGGGCATTTTGAAACTCTACGGAATCGACCTGGACCGGCTCGATCGGCGCAGCGCCGCCACACTGGATTCCGCCATCGCCTCGCGCTATGCGGACCCTTTCCCCTGGTACAAGACGGCGATGCGCCAGGCCCATTTCAGCGAACTGATTCGCATCGTACACCCCGAGTTTTACGCCGCTCAGGCGAACCCGGAAACCGCCGCCGAAGAGAAAGCCTTCACCCACACGATTATGCGCATCGATCCTTTCCTTGACCTGGCCGACGCCGGTTCACCAAGGGGGCGTGCGCTGGCAGCCATCGCGGGTGTGGAACCGTTTGACGCGGCCACGTGGCGCGCATTTCTGCGGTCGATCTTCAGCCGCGCGGCCGCTGAGGGCGCGCGCGGCATCAAGCAACTGCAAGCCTACCGGCGAAGTCTGGAATACCTGCCGCGCGCCGACGGCGAAGTCCGTTGGTCTGGCACACGGACGCCGGCGGAAACCACCGTTTTTCAGGATTGGGTGATGCACGAATGCTGCAAATTGGCGGACGAGCGTGCGTGGCCGCACCAGGTACACGTGGGGACCAACAACCTGGCGCAGTCGTCTCCCCTGCCCCTTGGCCCGCTCGCCCAACGATACCGGAAGATGAAGCTGGTGATGATTCATTGCTGGCCCTTTTTGCGGGAAGCCGGCTGGCTGGCCAAATTCCATCCGAACATTTACATCGACACCTGCTGGCAACCCGTGCTGAATCCCAACTTCTTCCGCGGGGCTCTCTCCACGTGGTGGAATTACGTCCCGCTCCACAAGATCACCTGCGGCCACGATTCCACGACGGTGGAGATGGCTTACGGCTCGGCCCTATTTACCCGCGAGATCCTGGCGGAGGTGCTGGGCGATCACGGCCTGAACATGAGCGCCAGCGTGAGCACGCTGCGGCCAGCCGCGGCAGCACTGCTCCACAACAACGCAGTCGCATTGTACGGAATTGGCCGTCCGGCAGTCCCGCCGCACTTATAGCCTCGGATCGCGCAAATCGGGCGGCGCCGACAGGGCTCGCCGATACCTGATCCGGGTCGGTAGGTCTGCCATCGGCCCTCTCAATGGCGGCAGCCGACGCGTGCGCTGCCGATCCGAAGCGCCAGGGCCGGTAGGTCTGCCATCGGCCCTCTCAATGGCCGGGTGACGCGAAAGCGCTGCCGATCCTTTTCACCTGGCGAAGCTAATGGGTAGCGTCCGGCATTAGAATCATCTAAACTGAATTGTACGGAATATTTGGAGGAACTGCCAAAAATGGAAGCTTATTATCCGAGTGGTACGGCGGTAGCGAATGCCGCGCCCGACGCGCGCGTAGCCTTTATCCGTCAGACATATGGTCATTTAGCCGGCGCCATCCTGACTTTCGTCGTCATTGAGGCGGCTTTGTTTCAAACCTCGCTGCCGGAATCCATGGTTGGCCTGCTTGCTACCAGCCGTTACTCGTGGCTGATCGTCCTGGGGGCGTTCATGGGCATCTCCTACGTGGCAAACAACTGGGCGCAGTCCAGCACTTCCCTGAACGTGCAGTACGCCGGGCTGGGGCTATACGTCTTAGCCGAAGCGCTGATTTTCGTCCCGCTGCTGTTCATGGCGGCAAACTATTCAGGCCCCGACGTTATTCCCACCGCGGGACTGCTCACTCTACTGCTGTTTACGGCGTTGACGTTTATCGCCTTCACCACGAAAAAAGACTTTTCGTTCCTCGGCGGAATTCTCACCGTGGCGTGTTTTGTCGCCTTGGGAGTGATTGCCGCCTCGGCAATATTTGGATTCACGCTGGGCCTGGTCTTTTCCGCGGTAATGGTTCTTGTGGCGGCAGGCTCCATTCTCTACAACACATCGAACGTGATGTTCCGATACAATACCACCCAGTATGTTGCCGCTTCTCTTTCGCTGTTTGCTTCCGTGGCGCTACTGTTCTGGTACATCCTGCGGATCGTGATGGGTGGCTCCCGCCGGTCGTAACCGCGTTTGCCTCATTCATTGGAACAGGAGCGAGGCAGAGCAGCGGGCGGCGCATCTCATTGCCGAGGGTTTTCACCCGGAGATCTGTTTACCGGCGGGGCTATCTTTCCTGAAAACACTGAAAGCCGATCCGCCCGCGGCGATTGTTGTCAGCCTGGACCGCCTTCCCACGCAGGGACGCGATGTTGCTCTGGCGATCCGGCTTAACCAGCGAACCAGGTCCATCCCGTTGCTTTTCGCAGGCGGCGCCGCGGCGAAGGTGGCTCGCGTGAAAGAGAGTCTGCCCGATGCCCGCTACGCCCCGTGGAACAAAATCGCCGACGCACTCCGGCAAGCCATCAACCTAAAAACGGCAGTTCACCTTGTGATTTTGCCGTACTCCCAGCTTTTCGTTACCGCTCCCTGACGGTCACGGTTCAGTAAAATCAGTACGTTACCGAGCCGCGCGCGTCAGCGAGCGGTAACGAAAAGCAACTGCTCC
>JANXXV010000102.1 GCA_025350445.1 Bryobacteraceae bacterium
GTGGGCGAATTGGTGCTAGCACGGAATCAGATCGTGCAGTATGCGGGCCAGCATCCCGATCCGGCACTTCTGGTGTCGGTCCAGCGCGTCAATCTGATCACCTCCGAGTTGCAGGAAAGCGTGATGAAAACGCGCATGCAGCCGATCGGCAATATCTGGTCGAAAATCCCGCGCATGATTCGGGACTTATGCCTGGAGCTGGGCAAAGATGTTGCGCTCACGATGGAGGGGAATGAAACCGAACTGGACCGGACCATCATCGAAGCAATCAAAGATCCGTTGACCCACATCATCCGGAATGCGATCGACCATGGTATCGAACAGCCGGCGCAACGAAAAGCGGCGGGTAAATCCGGGCAAGGCCGGCTTGGCCTTCGAGCGTTCCACGAAGGCGGGCAAGTCAATATAGAGATCCGCGACGATGGCGCGGGGATCGACGGAGAACAAGTTCTGCGTAAAGCAATCCAACGGGGCGCTATTGGACAGGACCAAGCCGCAAAACTGAGTCCGCGCGAGGTGCTGAACCTGGTTTTCCTTCCAGGAGTATCGACGGCGGAAAAAATCACGAACGTATCGGGCCGTGGCGTCGGCATGGACGTCGTTAAGAACAATATCGAGAAGATCGGCGGAAGCGTCGATATTCAAAGCGAGCGGGGCAAACGCACAGTCATCCGTATACGAATTCCTCTCACTCTGGCGATCATTCCCGCCCTTGTGGTCACCTGTGGCGGCGACCGCTATGCAATACCCGCGGCGAGCCTTGTCGAGCTGGTTCGGATTGAGGGCGATCAGGTGGACAAATTTGTCGAGCATATCCACTCGGCGCCGGTGTACCGTTTGCGCGGCAATCTTCTGCCGCTGGTTCATCTGGCCGGAGAACTTAATGTCCTGTCCCTTCGAAAGCCTGAGGATGCAATGTTTCTAGTGGTGCTACAGGCCGAAGGGCAGCAGTTTGGGCTGGTGGTCGACGGAGTGAACGATACCGAAGAGATCGTGGTGAAACCACTGGGAACTGAGATGAAAGGGCTGGCGGTCTTTGCGGGCGCAACGATTATGGGTGATGGGAAAGTCGCCTTGATCCTGGACATTCTTGGACTTGCGCGCAGGGCTGCACTCCTCAACGACGATCAACAGCAGGCAGCGCAAGACTTAACGGATGCCAAACTCGCCGCCGGAGATGCCAAGGAAACCCATACGCTGCTGGTGGCAAGAGCGGGTGGGAACAGGATTGGAATTCCGCTCTCCTATGTCGCCCGTCTCGAAGAAATACCCGCCGAGAGGATCGAGCGCGCCGGCAACACCGAAGTGGTTCAATACCGCGGTCGAATTATGAATGTCATACGGCTTGGCGAGGTTCTGGGATATAACAACGGAAACCTGTCCACGCAGGCGGGCTCGGACATTCCCCTCCTTCGGCTGATTGTGTGTGCGCTTGAAACGAAGAACATTGGGCTGATCGTCGATGCGATTGAAGACATTGTCGAAGAGACGACGGCCATCGAGCGCCGGAAAGGACATCCCGGCATCCTGGGAAGCACCGTCATACAGCAACGGGTGACGGACATTATCGATGTCGAACACGTAGTGGGAATGGTGGCCTGAAATCTATGCAATTCTGCACGTTTTACCTTGGCAAGGATCTTTACGGAATTGACGTTCTAGAGGTGCAGGAGGTCATCCGGCAACAAGAAGTGACAAAAGTGCCCCTGGCCCCGGCAGTGATTCGCGGACTGATCAATCTGCGCGGAAACATCGTGTCCACGATCGACATGCGGCGGCTGCTCAAGATGAAACCCCTTGAAAACGACGAGCAGAGCATCAATGTAATCACGCGGGTGGCCGGGGGATTGGTGAGCTTACTAGTCGATCAGGTTGGCGATGTCATTGAGGCGCCGGAAGATCGGTTTGAATCCGTCCCTGCCACCGTCAGGAACGAGGCGCAGAACATTATCACCAGAGTCTGCAAGCTGCCCGGAAATCTGCTTATGATCCTCAATCCCAAGCGGATTATCGATTTTGAGGGGAGCGACAGTAAGGTCCGCGCAAGAGCGGGAGACACAGCGCGGCACGCGGCGTCAACTCAAGACGCGGAACACTAAACCAACTCTTAATAGGGAACGGCTTAATCAGGAACCAGAATCGTCGGGCGTTGCCCGATCTGGCAAGCACGCGGCGCTGTCGCCTGCAGGGACCGGGCGCCAAAGAATTACATCTCAATTGAATCGGGGAAGCTAACAACTATGTCTACTATTACGAAAACCAGAACAGCCGCCGTCCGTGAGCGAATTGCTGTTAACCCGCTTCGGGACTCTAAGGTCGCCGGAACGCAGGAACTTCAGGCGGTAATCGCCGCCATCGGCCGGTCGCAGGCAGTGATCGAGTTCCAGATGGATGGCACGATCCTGACCGCCAACGACAACTTTCTGAAAACGTTGGGCTATACGCTGGACGAAGTAAAGGGCCGGCATCACAGCATATTTGTCGACGAGGCATACCGCCAATCGGCGGAGTATCGTGACTTTTGGGCACGGCTGAATCGTGGCGAGTACCAGTCGGCTGAATACAGGCGGATCGCCAAGGACGGCAGGGATGTGTGGATCCAGGCATCCTACAATCCAATCCTCGATCTCCGAGGCAAGCCGGCCAAGGTGGTTAAGTTCGCCACGGATGTGACGCAACAGAAACTGGCCAACGCCAACTTTTCCGGCCAGATTGCCGCCATCTCTAAGTCGCAGGCGGTAATCGAGTTCCAGATGGACGGCACGATCCTGACCGCCAACGACCATTTCCTGAAGGCGTTGGGGTACACGCTGGATGAAGTGAGAGGCCACCATCACAGCATGTTCGTGGATGACGCCTCACGCCAGAGTCCCGACTATCGCGCATTCTGGGCTGCACTAAACCGTGGGGAGTATCAGTCAGCGCAGTACAAGCGGATCGCCAAGGGCGGTAGAGCGATTTGGATTCAGGCCTCCTACAATCCGATTCTCGACTTAAGAGGCAAACCGGTCAAAGTAGTTAAGTTCGCAACAGACGTCACGGAACAGGTGAAGGCTGATGAAGACCTGCGGTCGAAAGTCTCGGAGATCCTGGTGGTGGTGCAGCAGGCGGCCCAGGGAGATCTGACGCGGGAGATTCATGTGAAAGGGCAGGACCCGATTGGCCAGATGGGAGAAGGGCTGGTGGCGTTCCTGAAAAGTTTGCGCGGAAGCCTGCAGAAAATCGGCGCGAGCGCGAAATCGGTTGGCGTGGCATCGGAAGAGCTAACCGCAATCAGCCAGCAACTGGCCAGCAATGCGGAAGAAACGTCGACGCAGGCAACCGTAGTGAGTGCGGCGAGCGAGGAAGTATCCACGAACGTCGGCGTTGTGGCCGCCAGTAGTGAAGAAATGCTGGCATCCATCCGTGAAATTTCCAAGAGCGCCAACGAAGCGGCGCGTGTCGCCCGAAACGCGGTGGGCGTGGCGAACTCAACCAATCAGACGATCGCCAAGCTGGGCGATTCGAGCATTGAGATCGGCAAGGTGATCAAAGTAATCACCTCGATTGCTCAACAGACGAACCTGCTGGCGCTAAACGCAACGATCGAGGCGGCGCGTGCCGGAGAAGCTGGAAAAGGATTCGCGGTCGTGGCCAATGAGGTGAAGGAACTGGCGAAAGAAACTGCCAAGGCGACCGAGGAAATCGGAAAGAAGATCGATGCCATCCAAAGCGACAGCAAGGACGCGGTAGGCGCCATTGGAGAGGTTTCGGCGATCATTAACCAGATCAACGATATCTCGAACACCATCGCCTCAGCAGTGGAGGAGCAAACCGCCACAACCAACGAGATTGGCCGGAACGTATCGCAAGCGGCCAAAGGCACCAACGAAATCGCCCGGAACATTACGGGTGTTGCGACGGCGGCGCAGAACACGACTGGTGGGGCCAGCGATACGCAGAAGGCTGCGTCCGCGCTCAGCGGAATGGCCGCGGAACTGGCTTCGTTAATAGGCCAGTTCAAGTTCTAGAAAAAAACTGTCCTGACGGGGATCGCGTCCCTGCCAGGACAGCCTGCTGTTAACCCTGCTGGGGGTGAATCGGTGCCCACGGTATTGGTGGTAGATGACGCAAAGCTGGCGGCGCCAGCGCCGACGCAGAAGGCTGCGTCGGCGCTCAGCGGAATGGCTGCGGAACTGGCTTCGTTAATAGGCCAGTTCAAGTTCTAGAAAAAACTGTCCTGACGGGGCTCGCGTCCCCGCCAGGACAGCCTGCTGTTAACCCTGCTGGAGGTGAATCGGTGCCCACTGTATTGGTGGTAGATGACGCAAAGGTAATCCGGCTGCTGCTGGAAGACATTCTGAAAGACCTCGGCTTTGACGTCCGGCTGTCGTGCAACGGGA
>JANXXV010000149.1 GCA_025350445.1 Bryobacteraceae bacterium
GACCGGCGCGTTGATCAACGGCGTCACTGATCACATGGCGGCGTGGCTGCCGGTGGTGAGCGGTGGCACCGTGACCGATGACTCGTCAGTGACCCTGTTCTCGCTCGAGCGGGTGCTCGAAGAGACGACCTCGCTCATCGATGGGTCGAGCGCCGTGACCAAGAGGCGCCTGGCGTTGATGTCCAAGGCTTCTGGCGTGCTCGCGCTCTGAGCTACAGTCTTCAAGGTGCAGCTCCGAGTGGCGCAGATCATCGCAGACACCGAGGCCGAGGGGCCCGGGCATCGCTTCGCGCTTTGGGTGCAAGGGTGCACGCTTCGCTGTGAGGGCTGCTGCAACCCCGAGATGTTCGCGCCTGATCGCGGCGGCCAGGTCGTCGAGGTGCAGTCGGTGGTTGATCAGCTGAAGTCTGTCGCCGGCCTCGAAGGCCTCTCAGTGCTCGGAGGTGAGCCGTTTGAACAAGCCGCCGCGCTCGCTGAGGTGTGTGAAGGCGCGCGGGCTGCTGCAGGATACGCTGGTCGTGTGGGCTTCGGAGATGGGCCGCACGCCATTCGACAATAACCTCATCACCGATAAGCCGGGCCGCGATCACAATCAGTATGGGCTGGTAGTGTGGATGGCGGGCGGCGATGTCCGGGCCGGGTCTACCTTCGGTGAAACGGATGATTTCGGTCTGAAGAACGCAGAAGCGCCGATCCCGCTGCGCGATGTGCACGCCACTTTCCTGCGCTTGTTGGGGCTCGATCAGAACCGGCTTACGTATTTGAGCGCCGGCCGCTACAAGAAGCTCACCGATATCGGCGGACGGATCATCAATCAAGTGGTCACGGTGTAGTGCGACAGGCGATGCAGGTAGAATTCACCCCCGAACAGGAAGCGCAACTTTCGCGGCTAGCCACTAAGGCCGGGACCATCCCCGAACAATTGGTGACGAAAGTTGTTGCCCGCTATCTTGACGAAGAATCCCGTTTTCTTGCCGCAGTCGAAAAAGGAATAGCGGCAGCCGAGCGCGGCGAGTTTATTGAAGAAGAGGAAATGGACGCCCGCCTGGAAGCCATGTTTAAGGCCTGATGCGCATTCGCTGGACCGGTCCCGCCGCAGGCTTCGCGAGCATCAAGAACTATCTTCAACAACGTTACCCGCATTTCGCGGAACCAACCGTACGTACAATCTACCGGCGCATCCGTTCCCTAAAATCTGCGCCTGACCGCGGTAGACCCGGCCACCGCATCGGGACAAGAGAACCGACGCTAACGCCGCTCCCCTACGTAGGGGTCTACTCGATAAAAGCTGAAGCCGTCGAAATCCTGCACATCTATCACGGTGCCCGGGATTGGCAATAAACGAACGCTGGGTACGTGCTTCACTCAGGTAATTGCTATGGCAGCAGCGCGGGTGGGGCGGTCCCCCTGGACCGCGCGGGACGCCGTCGTCCCGCTGCCGGAAGCCGGACGACGGCGTCAATGCGCCAGCTACACGAAATGCTACGAAACCGTATCCACCTGACTCAAGCACATACCCACTAAACGAATTTTTGGGCGAACTTCATAGAAGTAAGGGCTACGCTTTCACGCGATACCTTTCCACAGCTTCTTCATCCACATCAAGTCCAATGCCAGGATACGGCGGCGCAACCAAATCCCCGTTTTCAAACCGGAACATCGTCTTGCTTTTCAAAACCTTCAACCCCGGCGACCATTGCTCTTCCGGCAGCAGCGGCGGCGAGATCAGCGCGACCTCCTGCAGCGGTGAACCAATCGCCAGCGTTGCCTGCAGCCAACCGGCCAGGGTCAACGCCATCGACCCATGCAGGATGCACGGGACGTGGAACGATTCCGCAAGAATCCCCACCTTACGGCACATATAAATGCCACCGGCACCGCGTCCGTCCGGTTGCAGGATGTCGTAAGTCTGGTGCAGCAGGCACTGGCGATAGGGTTCCAAACTGGCGTATCCTTCGCCGCCGGTAATCGCAATATCCACCGCGCGGGCCAGCTTCGCCGGCGTCTCATAGTCGTCCCGTGCGAAGGGTTCTTCCAGCCAGTAAGCTCCGGCTGTCTGCAGGCCCCGAGCCACCTTAAGACCCGTCTCGTAGTCCCAAACCTTTTGCCCAGCCATGCTGACCGGCATATGCGCGGTCCGGTCGAACATCACTTTGAAGTCTTTGCTCACCGCGGCGCGAATCTCCCGACAGACCTTCACATCGTCCATGGGGTTGGGCCGCCACGCGCGGATCTTCATTCCCTTGAAACCGGCCTTCTCGATTCGCACGGCCATGTCTACCTGCTGCTGGAAGGGGACCTGCTGCTGATCCGCATCGCCTTTCCAAACGCACGTCAGATACGCGGTGACGCGATCTTGCGCGCCGCCCAATAATTTGTATACAGGCTGGCCGGCAATCTTCCCAATGGCGTCCCACACCGCATGTTCTACTCCGCCCCAACGCCCCAGACCATCGCGCACCTGGGTGTCGACATTGAACAGGTCTTTGCCCACCAACACCTGCTTCACATCCGCCAGCGCCCGGCGCGGCGCTCCCGCGAACGAGTATCCGGTAACTCCCGCATCCGTCATCACCTTGGCCACGCCAAAACGATGCTGCAGTCCGGCTTCGGCCTCCGCCGCACTTACCGGAATATTGATCTCGAACAAATCCACGTCAGTAATGCGCACCGGCTTCACGGCGGCCCGCAATGCGCTGATGCTGGCGAGTGCGCCGCCACCCAGCATCAGTTCCCGGCGATTGAATTTATGCACGTGCGCGGTACTCCTTGATGGCATCTTCATTCAGATCGAGACCAAGGCCCGGCAGGTTCGATAAATGGACGAATCCGTTCGCCACGCGAAATACGTGAGGCGTCCTGACAAGCTTCAGCGCCGGCGACCACTGCTCTTCCGGCAGGTTCGGCCCGCCGATAATCTCCTGCCATTCGCAGTTGCTCATCGCACAACCCGCTTGGATATACCCTGCCAAAGCCAGCGAGCCGGTGCCATGCTGGATACACGGCACACCGAACGATTCCGCCAGCACCGAGATTTTCCGCGCCATCCAGATACCGCCGCAAATGCGCGTGTCAGGTTGAAGAATGTCGTAGGTCTTATGCGTCAGGAATTCCAGGAACTCATAGGTGCTCTTGGCCAACTCGCCGCCGGTAATCAGGATGTCCACCTCTTCGGCCAGCCGCGCCGGGCCATAGATGTCGTGGCCGTCGAAGGGCTCCTCTAACCAGTAAGCGCCGTACTTTTCCAGGCCCCGGCAGACCTGAAGCGCCGTCTGATAATCCCAAACCCAACCTGGACGCACCGCCGTCCGGTCCAGCATGATCTTGAATTCCGCACCCACCGCCGCGCGCATCACGCCAACCATGTCCACGTCGTCCATGGGCCTTGGCCGCCACGCGCGAATCTTGATTCCGCTATAGCCGGATTGCTTCAGCCGCGCGGCGAACTTAGCTTGCGTTTCGTAGGGAACGTCCGATTGATCGGCCTTGCCGGCGAACACGCTTGTTCGATAGACACGCAGTTTGTCGCGCGATCCACCCAGCAGTTTCGCTACAGGCAGGCCGGCGATGCGGCCGATCGCATCCCACATGGCGTGTTCAACGCCGGACCAACTCTGTACGCCGGATTCGCCGCGCTCCATCTGCAGCCGGTTGACATGGCGGTCCACCGCGAACAGATCCTGTCCCACCAGTGTAGGCTTCACCCAGCGCTGCAAAATATCCTGCGGACATGCGATGAACGATGTCCCCGTTACACCCGCATCGGTGTGAACCCGGGTTACCGGATAGGCGTAGATCCGGTCCGGATCGCGCTCACCGCCCGTGGGCGGAACGTTCACGTGAAAGGATTCAATGTCCGTAATGCGGACGCGGCGCGCCTCCGCGGCTACCGCGCGCAGCGGCCCCAGCAGTGCTTGCACCGCTGCTGAAGCCGCCGCGCCGATGATGGTTCGTCTTGTAAACATCCGTTTTCTCAAAAGTGCAAAGGCCGCTTTCGGCTGCGCCAAGCGAACGGGTAACTCGGCGGACTAAGCCGCCGGAAGCGAGTCCGTTTTGCGCAGGTTCCTCAAAAGTAAAGCTTCGCTGCCAACTGAAGCAGGCGCGGATCGTAAGTGCTGTTTACGATACCGAAACTGGAAGGACTGTTCTGTGTTGTTCCAATACCCAGAAATTGCGTGTGATTGAACACGTTGAAAAACTCGGCGCGGAACTGCAGCCGTGAGGCTTCGCCCAGCAGATGGATGGGGAAGTTCTTGTTCACGCCAAGATCCCAGTTATTCACGCCGAAGCCGCGTTGCGTATTTCTTGATAGATTACCGAACGTCCCCCTCGCAGGTGTGCTGTAGGCCTCTCGAACAAAGCCAACCAGGCCGTTCGTACGCGGATCGACTTTAGCCGGTTTGATGCTGGTTGCATTCGCCCGCTGGCCGCCCGTGCCCACGTTGGCAATGTCGTTTGTAGTGGAAATCGTCAGCGGCATCCCCGTGCGGAAGTTGCTAATGCCGCTTAGTTCCCATCCGCCAACGAGTCCGTTCAGAATCGGGTTCGCAATATTCATTCTGCGTCCCCTGCCGAAAGGAAGATCCCACACATAGCTGGCTATGAAGTTGTCGGGCACATCCGTATCGGAGAGTCCCCGTTCCGGACGCCGGTTGTACATGTTCTGTCCAGCGCCGCCGCTATCGATGAATCTGGAATGGGTGTAGGACGCAATGAAGCTGATTCCGGCGGAGAGCCGTTTCTCCACCTTGATGTAACCGGCGTTGTAGTTCGACCATTGATAATTCGTCACCATGCTGAATGCCGGATTCAGTTTCGGATAGGGATCGCGCGCCGCAAACGGCGTAGGGCTCAGCGGATTGGCCGGTAGGACGGGTTGGTTCACCAGGATCGTTCCAATTTGCTTTTGCCCCGTATTGCCGATGTATCCGCCTTCAATCAATAAGCTGGGCCGCAGTGCGTATTGAACGTTGAAGTTGTATTGGTAAATGTATCCATCGCGCTTGTTCAGATCGACGTTCGAATTCACCGACGACGGCACTTTATCCGCCGTCGGGAACAGCGTGGAAAGGATGAGTTCCGGCGTGGTGTTGCTGGAAGTCAACGAGGTCTGAATGAAGAACGGAGCGGTGCTGGTCATCGTAGCCAGCACGGAGCCACCTGTATTCAGCGCGTAAAAGACTCCGGCGCCGGTGCGAATTGTGATCTTATCGCTGAAGCGGTAAGCAGCGCCTATGCGTGGAGCGAAGTTATTGAAGTCACCATGAACCGGCCGTTCCGCCAACAAGGGAGATCCAGAGCCCTGCACCAGGCCGGTCCCGGGAACGAAATACTCCGGCCGGTTTGCAAGCAACTGCCGTCCGGTAGCCAGATCGAAGTTTGCCAGCCTTCCGCGCCACTGTTGAAACACCTCATAGCGCACGCCCAGGTTTAAGGTCAGCTTGTCTGAGATTTTCCAGTCGTCTTGAATGTAAGCCTGATATTGCGTGCCAATGGAATACTTGGCGACGCCTCCGTAATTACCCAGGCTGCCAAGTCCACCGTTCGCCGATTGCACGAGTCCCAGCAGGAAATCCGAAGTGGCATCGCCGGTGAAGTTTCCACTGAAATTGAAAATGCCGTTCTGATTGCTGCCCTGATCGTAGCCCACCATCAGACGGCCGGCGTCACCGCCAATCTTGATGCTGTGCCGGTTGCGAATCCACGTCACGTTCTCGCTCAGCCGGTAGTAGATATTGTTTTGAACGATGTGCAATCCATATCCCACGAATCCGCCGGTACCGGTGGGGAAGCCCGGCGCGTAGTTTGTGAGGTTGATGTTCGGCAGCGTGTAATCGCCGGGCGATGGCGCCAGATTCTTCAATCCCAACTGTGCCGCATAGTTGGTTGAAGATAGATCGCCGTCACCTTGCCTTGCCAGAAACGCTTTGGTGAACCCGATGCGACTCTCGGAAATCAGATTGGAATTGACAACGTGCGTCACTCCCAACGATCCGTTGTGCGTCCGGTCCGGACGGATCAGGCCGAGTCCCGTGCGGTAGGCGGCATTGCCCAGATCGTCGTTGGCGTACGAATAACGCCCGAACAAGTTAGTGGCCGGTGTAAAGCTGTGATCGATGCGGGTTGTGAACTGATCGCGCCGTTCAACATCGCTCGGCGTCTTCAGGTAGTTTACGCCTGCGCGCTGACCGATGAAGTTCGGCGCCGGGAAGTATTGCAGCAGTTGCTTCGAAATGGGATCGAAGCGGCTAGGCGGAATCACGTTGTTCGGAAAGGGCTGATTGTTATTGAAGGGATCTTTGATCTGCTTCGTGGTTAACCCCGAGAAGTTGCCACTCAGCATTTCGGTGGTGGGCACGTTGCCCTGCAGGATGACGCCCGTGATCCTGCGTCGTCCTTCATAGTTGCCGAAGAAAAACGTCCTGTCTTTCTTAATGGGGCCGCCCAGATTAAATCCGAACTGGTTGTAGGTGAATCGCGGGGCACCGGCGGCAGGGCGAAAGAATTGTCCCGCCTGTAGCGCGCGGTTTCGCACGAAATCGTACGCAACACCGTGGAACTGATTCGTTCCTCGCTTAGTCACCATATCGATGCCCGCGGCACCGTGCCCATAGGAAGCGTCCATGAAGTTCACCTGCACCTTGAATTCTTCAAGCGCGTCAAGTGAGAGCGCGATTGCAGGATTGTTGACATTCGCGATGGAGAAATCCACGCCATCGAGCATCGCGTTTGTCGACGTGTTGCGAATGCCTCCAACCTCAGCGGAGCGTCCGTCCATTACGCTGCTGCCTCCGGCGGTCTTCAGCGCTCCGGGAGTCAGCGCAACCAGATCGAAGAAGTTGCGCGAATTGAGCGGCAGCTCCAGTACGCTGCGATTATCAATGCTTGTACCCAACGCGGCCGTGTTGGTTTGCAGCAGCGGCGCGGACGCGGTCACCTTGACGGTGTCCGATGTCGCTCCGAT
>JANXXV010000774.1 GCA_025350445.1 Bryobacteraceae bacterium
TATGTTGGGGCTACATGAGTCAAGTGCATAGCTAGATCATTTGTATTTCGACCCACGGCTAAAGTACTACATGTTCAATGCACACGAGGTGGCATCTTCAACTACGTTCCCGCCGACTGGAACTCAAACGAACTCAATATCAAGTGGAGCGAATGTTCATTTCACCCGCGTCCCAAGCGAGAAGAAATAAAATCCTACTCGTTCACTAGTTTCTCCTGCCGCATGCTGGCGATCGATTGGGGGGCGGTCCTAACCATGCTTGGCGCCGAGGTTGGAAGTCGGCGGCGGAGCGGACGCCAGCGGCGGTAGGGGCATGGAGTAAGAAACATCTCCGACAAGAAAGGCCGGGTTCGGAAGATGTTGGATGCGAGGCGAGGTCGCACCGGTAACCAACTGAGTGACGACTAGAACCGATACTTGGGTGGTTGGCGGGAAATCACGGTGATCACTCGCTGTCAACTCTCCGCAGTGATAGCTGGCGTGGTTCACCACATGCAGTAGCGCCTGCCACACCGGCAGTTCGTTTGGTACGACGATCACCAGCGGCAACGTAATCATGATCGGCTTTCTGCGAAAATAATTGCAGTGCCCGCACGCTTGACCGCGACGCAGCAGAAACGGCAGCTTGCCCTGGCCGCCCGCGCCGGTGATTTCGAATCCGCGGCCCGACTGTTAAGCGCAAATCCCGAACTGGTGCAGGCCTGGGAACCGATGATGCACGTTTGCTTCGAAGGCCGGCACGCGATAGTGAAACTGCTATTGGAATCGGGTGCCGATCACAACATGCTTTCGGGCTCAAACTGGGCGCACCGTCCGCTGCACCGCGTGGTGGAGCACAAGATAGCATCACCCAAGCACGAAGGTCACCACAATACCGTCCGCCTTCTGATGGACTGTGGCGCCGATCCGCTGCGGCGCGCAACCCGGCCTCCCATGACCGCAAGCGCCCTCGCCGCCATCGCGGGCGAAGCCGAATTCCTCCCTTTACTGACGTCCCAGAATCCCGCGCTCGACATCTTCGATTCCGCCGCCACCGGTGACGGCAACCGCGTCAGGCAATTGCTCGAAAAAGATCCGATGCTTGCCGTTGCCGTCGATGAACCCGGCTGCACCGCGCTCTGGTATTGCGCCGCCTCCCGCCTCTCACCGGCCGGCGTTCTCGAATGTGCGCGGTTGCTTCTCCACGCGGGCAGTGCCATCAATCGCCCGGGCAAAGGCGCCCCGCCGCTCTACTTCGCCGTGGGCCATGCCAATAATCGGATCCTCGCTCAACTACTTCTGGACCATGGCGCACATCCGCACGACGGCGTTTCTCTTCTCCACGCCTCGTGCGTTTTCCATTTCGAGTTCCTCACCGAGGGTCTGCGTTGGCTGATCTCGCGCGGCGCCGATCCCAATCGCGCTGACGAACACGGCCAGACCGCACTCCACAAAGCGGCGGTCTGCGGATACCTCAAGGCAGCCCGCTGCCTTATCGCATTGGGCGCGAATCCAGACCATAAAGATGCCCAAGGCTTGCGCCCTGCCGACGTCGCCCGGCTGCATCGCAAGCGCTGGCTGTGACTCACATGGCCGTCTTCTTCCTACTGCTCTGCCTGGCCGGATTCGCCTCGGCCCAAACAGGGCGTGTCGCCGTGATAGCCCATCACGGCGAACATCTTCACAACCCGGAAAACAGCCTCTCCGGCATTCGAGCCGCCATCGATCTCGACGCCGATTTCGTCGAACTCGATGTCCGCACCACCCTCGACGGCCGACTGGTCCTGATGCACGATGCAACGGTCGACCGGACAACCAACGGCAAGGGCGTCGTCGCCCAATTGACGTTCGACCGAATCCGCGCTCTCAAGCTCGGGAACGAGGGCGTGCCAACGTTTGAGGAAGCGCTAGATACAGCGCACGGAAAAATTGAGATCTATGTGGACGCGAAAGACCTCACGCCGGCCGCGCTGGTTCATGCGCTTGAAATGCACGACATGCGGATGAACGTAGTGGTCTACGGCCCGCCCGCGTTTCTGAAAGCCGTGCTGTCGCTTCGTCCGGAGATCAAGGTGATGCCGGAGGCCGATAATGCGGGCATGTTACGCCCATCCGTGATCGCCTTCAACGGGAAGGATTTTCTGGAAGACGCGATTGCCGCCGCGAAATCCGCCCGCGCCGGAATCTTCGTCGATCGCCTCGGGATACACGACAACGCCGAAGCCTGGCAGGACGCCATTGCACGCGGCGCCACCGGCATTCAGACCGACAAGCCCGGCGAGCTGGTGCAATTTCTCCACACGCGCAATCTCCATCTCGCGCTGCCGCCGCAAAAGTCTTCCGGCTACGAATACTATCTCACCGGCAATGCCGCCGACGTCCAGCGTTCCACCTCAGGCGGCCTGCTGATGGCAGGCGGCGGCAAGGATGTCGACGAAGCTTTTCGCTGGTTTCTGCGGAAGTCCGGCGGCGGTAACGTGGTTATCCTCCGCGCCTCCGGCAGCGACGGCTACAACCGGTACATCCGGAACCTCAGCCCGGTAGCTTCGGTAGAGTCCATTGTTACGAAAAACCGTGCCGCCGCCAGCGATCCGTTCGTGCTCGACAAGGTAAGAAAGGCCGAAGCCATCTTCATAGCTGGCGGCGATCAATGGAACTACATTCGCTGGTGGAAGGGTACGCCACTCGACGCCGCCTTTCACGACGCCGTGAAGCGCGGCATCCCCATCGGAGGAACCAGCGCCGGACTCGCCATCCAAGGCCAGTATTCGTTCTCCGCCGAGATGGACACCATCACATCACCACAGGCGCTGGCCGACCCCTTTGATGCCCACCTTACCCTGGAATCGTCGTTCCTCAAACTGCCGAATCTCGAAGGCGTCATCACCGACAGCCATTTCTCAAAGCGCGACCGTTTCGGCCGCATGGTAGCGTTCCTCGCGCGTATCGCGCAGGACACCGGATCAGCCAAAGGCGTCGGCATTGATGAAGGAACGGCTGTGCTGCTCGAACCCGATGGATCCGCCACCATCGCCGGAGAGGGCGCGGCGTACTTCGTAAGCACAACCAGGAAACCCGCCGTCTGCGCGCCGGGCAAGCCCCTTACTCTTGAGGGTCTGTCGGTCTACCGCGTACCGCCCGGCGGAAAATTCAACTTCCGGACCTGGACCGGCCACGGCGGCGTGTCCTACCGCCTCTCCGCCAGGGCAGGCGTACTCTTTTCGACTAAAGATTCCGGGTCCCTTTACTAAACATTTCTCCGACCAGGCCGATAAGCACCTTAGATGACGGGGAAACCGTCGCGAGGAGTTCTTATGGGTATCGGACCGTTGAGTCTGAATAACAGCCACTTGAACATCGCTCAACCAGTCGAGCCTCTACTTCGCCAGCCGGAGAAGAAAGAGATCATCGAAGCGGTGAAGGCGGTAAACAAAGCCGAGCTGTTCGGGCAGGAAAATGAAGTGACGTTTGTTCTCGACCGCCGATCGCAGAAGATGCTGGTGCGGATAGTGAATAAGGAAACGCGCGAACTGGTTCGCCAGATTCCCGATGAGTATCTAAAACATCTGGCGAGTGAGTTAGGTGCAAAATAATCCCGCATACTCTGCCCCCCCTTAACGATATGTTTCTTAGACACTATGACACCACTCGATGCTTACCAAGACTACCGGGAAAATGAAATTCTGAACGCCGGTTCCCTTGAGTTAGTCGTGATGCTCTACCGGGCCGCCATAGCTTCCCTTGAGGAGGCTCGCCGTCATCTCCGGACCGGCGACATCCGGCAGCGGTCGAATGCCATCTCAAAAACGAGCGCAATTCTGAGCGAACTGGCCCAGTCCCTCGATCATGAAAAGGGCGGAAGCATCGCCAAGAGTTTGA
>JANXXV010000240.1 GCA_025350445.1 Bryobacteraceae bacterium
TTTCTATTAGGCGACCCAAGTAAGATCCGGCGCAAACTTGGCTGGCAACCGAAAGTCACCTTCGAGGAGTTGATCCGGAAGATGGTGGAGCACGACATGGAGCTTGCAAAACAAGAACAGACCCTGACGCATGCCGGCCACAAAGTCATCATGCGCGGGCTTTCTCATGGATAGCGGCAGCAGCATATTTGTAGCCGGTCATCGAGGGCTGGTGGGCTCCGCCATTTGCCGCTATCTGCGAAGCCAGAGTTATACAAATTTAGTTCTCCGCACCCGTGCCGAACTCGACCTTCGCAACCAGGCGGCCGTGCAGCAGTTCTTTGCGGAGAATCGGCCGGAATTTGTATTCCTGGCAGCCGCGAAAGTGGGTGGCATTCTGGCCAATAGCACCTATCCCGCCGACTTCCTGCGAGACAATCTCGATATTCAAAGCAACGTGATCGATGCGGCCTACCGCTCCGGCGTGAAAAAACTCGAGTTCCTGGGCTCCTCCTGCATCTATCCGAAACTCGCTCCGCAACCCATCCGCGAGGAGTACATGATGACCGGTGAACTGGAGCCCACCAACGAGTGGTACGCCATCGCGAAGATCGCCGGCATCAAGATGGCACAAGCGTACGCGAAGCAGTTCGGCTTCAATGCCATCTCCTTAATGCCGACGAATCTTTATGGCCCAGGGGATAACTTCGACCTGGAATCGTCCCACGTGCTCCCTGCTCTGCTGCGGAAATTTCACGATGCGAAGACCAGGCAGGCTGCCGAAGTTGTCTTATGGGGAAGTGGTACACCGCGGCGCGAATTTCTCCACGTGGACGACATGGCGGAGGCCGCTGTGTTCTTAATGCGGCATTACAACGATCCGCGGATTCTGAACATCGGCTCCGGCGAAGAGGTCACAATTCGCGAACTCGCTGAGATTGTGCAGCAGATCACCGGATATCAGGGCCGCATCTCATTCGATCCATCGAAGCCGGACGGAACCCCGCGCAAGCTGCTGGATAGTTCTAGAATCACCGCGCTGGGATGGAAGCCCTCGCGAACTCTGCGGTCGGGAATTGAATCGACTTACGAATGGTTTAAACAGCGCTGATAGATTTCAGCCATTCGGGCGGCTGATCGTTCGAGTGAAAACCCCTCGCGAATAAACCGGCTCGCATTGGCCGCCAACCGCATTCGCAAGGATTCATTGCGCGCCAGCGTCCGCAGATTCACTGCCAGCGCCGCTGCGTCGCCGGGCGGGAACAGCAAGCCGGTGATGTTGGATTGAATCAGTTCTATGTTGCCACCCGTACTCGACGCTGTCACTGCACACCCGCATGACATTGCTTCCATCAACGAGTTTGACAATGCCTCGGAAAGCGAAGGAAGCACGAAGACATCGATTTTTCGAAGCCAGTCCGCCACACGGTTCGTTGTGGGTTCGAAGTGGCAGCGATCCAGAACGCCCAGTGCCGCCGCCTGCCGTTGCAGTTCCGGCAGCATCGGTCCGCTGCCCACCATCACCAGTTGTGTCCCCGGTACCTGGGCGAACGCTTCCACTAACGTGGGCAGTCCCTTCTCCGGCCGCAAGGCGCACACAACGCCGATGGTGACCGGGTTACCCCCGGTCCGCTGACCGGGTTGAAACGCCGCGGTATCGATGCCGTTGTAGCAAACATGAATCCGCTTGGCGGGAACCCGCTCATCGCCAATCAAATGCTGACGGAGCGCTTCACAATTCACCACTATGCCGTCCACTAAATGGTCGGTCACCCGCAGCAATCGCCGGTGCATACCCGGAGTTAAATCGCGAAAAGCCCGCTGGCTGGAAAGCACTACCGGCGTGCGGTACGCGCGCGCCACGGGTACGCCGAACAGATTCATCGGCACGTCAAATGTATGCACCAGTTGGATGCGGTGCTGTTTCAGGTAACGGCCCATCTGGCGAGCGGCGCCGATAGCGGAGGGCCGATAGAGCGACTGCATCGGGAAGCGCACAATCGGTACACCGGCCGCTTCCAGTTCCGCTCCCCGCAAACCCTCGGCGTGAAGACACCCGACATGCGGTGTAAACTGTTTTCGATCCAGTGCGCGGGCGATCTCTGTAAGCTGCCGCTCCGTGCCGCCCAGGCCCAGTTCACGCGCCATTAAGAGAATAGGAACCGGTTCGCTCACCGTTTGGCTTCCTTCCAGAAATAATCGTGCGGCAGAAAAAGTATAGAACCGGCGCAGAATGCCGCGGCCATCATCACGACGAAGGTGCGGATGGGCGACGTAAGCCGCGTGTCCACGACCGCCATCGCATAAAACAAGCACTGCCCGGCGAGCGCGAACATCCGCCACGGCTCCGGAAGCCAGAAGCTGGAACCAGCCATCAACAGGCAAGCGTACGGC
>JANXXV010000264.1 GCA_025350445.1 Bryobacteraceae bacterium
GGCGTTCATAGCCAGGACATTTTCAGCAACGTCAATCAGCCATTGCCGATGCCCGACGCGCTGCAGGAGTTCAGCTTCCAGACCAGCAACTTCAGCGCCGAATACGGCCAGAATTCCTCCGGAGTCGTGAACGTGGTTACCAAGTCCGGCACCAATTCCATGCACGGCGGCGTTTTCACTTTTGTGCGAAACGCGCAGTTCAACGCGCGAAACTATTTCGCCCCAAAGCGGGACCAGTTAAGGCGTGAGCAGTTCGGCGGAACCATAGGCGGCCCCATCATCCGGGACAAACTCTTCTTCTTCGGAGGCTATCAGGGAACGCGCATTCGGAACACGCAAAACGGACTGACCGCGTTCGTGCCCACGGCGGCTAACGTCGCGGGCGATTTCTCCGCGTACCTGAGCGCAGGCGACCCGAACAATCCGTTGCGCCGAGCAATCGCCATCAAAGATCCAACCAACAATCAGCCATTTCCGGGAAATATTATCCCGGTAAATCGCTTAGAACCTGCGTCGCTCGCCATGCTGAAGTTTCTGCCGGCGGCAAACAGCGGGAACGGTTTAGTGTTCTACAGCACGCCTGTGATTCAGGACTTCAAAGAGTTCATTACCCGCATTGACTATAGCGTCACCGCCCTCGATCGCCTGAACTTCCGCATCAATAAAGCTTGGTATAAGGCGCCGGGAATTCTGGCGAACAACAACCTGCTGACCTACGCCGACGAGACGCCAGACTCTTCCTACAACACCGCCCTGCAAGAGACTCACATTTTCGGTCCGAGCCTGATCAATGACTTCCGCTTTGGAGTAACGCGCGAGATTACCAGCCGGCACCCTCCAAAGAATACGCCCAACATGCTGGATTTTGGCGTCCAGAACGTTTACCAGACGGCGAACAAGGCGATTGAATCGTTCGGAGTCTCCGGGTTCTTCGGTTTCGGCGCGTTCGCCGATTCCGTATTCGCGCGGACCACGTTCGACTGGTACGACACAGTGCGCTGGGTGAAGGGCCGTCATAATTTTGCGATCGGAGGCTCCTACGAGAAAGCCCGTTTTAATCATGACAATCACCTCTTCCAGAACGGCACCTACAGCTTCACCGGAGACAATTCCAATTCCGCTGTCGCGGACTTCCTGCTGGGCAGCATCCGCTCGTTCTCGCAGGGCTGGGGTTCCTTCCAGAAGGACCGCAATACCATCTTTTCCCTGTTTATCCAGGACACGTTCAAGGTGAGTACCCGCCTTTCGCTGAGCTATGGCCTGCGGTTTGAGCCATCTTTCCCCTGGCACGACCTGTTCCGCCAGGCGGAAGCCTTCTCGCCTGCGCGCTTCAGCCAGGGCTTGAAGTCGAAGGTCTACACCAATGCTTATCCCGGCATGCTTTTTCCAGGCGACGAAGGTTTTCCGGAAGACGGCCGCTCCACGTCATGGAATAATTTCGCACCCCGGTTTGGCTTTGCCTACGATCCCTTCGGCGATGGCAAGACCAGTGTCCGCGGGGGGGCGGGAATCTTCTTGAACTCCCGCAATCCGGCCTTCTCGAATGATGCTCAGGTGCAAACCTCACCGTTCAGCCCCACGGTCAGCCTGACCAGTCCCGCGGGCGGTTTCCGAAATCCGTATCTCGGCGTCAACAACCCATTCCCGCTGCCCTTTCCGGTCCCGCACGATTTCGTCTTCCCGACGCCTGTTCGGGTCTACTCGTGGGATGCTTCCCACTTTAAGCTTCAGACTCCGACGGTGTACAACTGGAACCTGACGATCGAGCGGCAGTTGCGCCCGGACTGGCTGGCACGGGTGGCCTATGTGGCTTCGCGCACGAATCATCTTCTCGAAAATGAGCAACTCAATCCGGCCAACTACATCGCTGGCAGCACGCTTGGGAACGACGCGCGGCGGCCCTTCCAGCCCTACACCAGCATCATCCAGAGCACCTTCTCCGGTAACTCCTGGTACAACTCGCTACAGATGAGCCTGGAGAAGCGTCTCTCGCACGGCTTCACTATCCTTGCCAACTACACTTATTCGAAGAGCACCGACGACATTCCATTCGGCACGGACAACACGTCGCCCCAGTTGAACGCGGTGATCGCGAAGTCACCCTACTCTTCAAATTTCAAGAGTCTCGATAAGGGACCGTCCGATTTCGACTACCGCCACGTCTTTGTCGCGTCCTACGTGTGGCAAC
>JANXXV010000303.1 GCA_025350445.1 Bryobacteraceae bacterium
AACCGAATCTGTTCAGTTTCAATAATCCGTTTGGCGCCTGCCCGCGCTGCCAGGGATTCGGCAACACCATCGACTACGACATCAACCGTGTGGTGCCGGACCCAACGATTTCGCTGGAAGATGGCGCTGTGGACCCTTGGATGAAGCCGCAGTATGACTGGGGTTTGAAAGACTTCTTGAAGGCGCACAAGAAGTTCCGGATCAATGTGCCGTACACGGAATTGACGGCCGATGAGCGCGCGACACTGGCCGCCGGCATCCGCGTGTTCTTTGAAGACGTCGGGACGAAGAAGTACAAAGTACACGTCCGCGTGTTTCTGAGCCGCTACCGTGGCTATGCGCAGTGCCAGGAGTGCGGCGGCTCGCGATTGCGCAAGGAAGCACTTTACGTGCGCCTGGCCGGGAAGACTATGGCCGATGTGGTGGTGATGAATACGGCTGAGGCGTACCGGCTGTTTCTCGACATTACATTTTCGCCGGAGGAGACCGCCATCGCCGACAAGATTCTGATTGAGATCCGGCAGCGGCTGAAGTTCCTGAACGATGTGGGTCTGCACTATCTGACACTGGACCGTTTGTCTTCGACACTTTCAGGCGGCGAGGCGCAACGGATCACGCTGGCTACGTGCCTGGGGTCGCGGCTGGTGGGCGCCTGTTATGTATTGGATGAACCATCGATCGGGCTGCATAGCCGCGATACCGGAAGATTGATCCGCATCATGGAAGAGCTGCGGGACCTGGGCAACACCATTGTGGTTGTAGAGCACGATGCCGATGTGATGCGCGCGGCGGACCACATTATCGATCTGGGGCCGGGCGCGGGTGAGTACGGCGGGCATGTGCTTTTTGGCGGGTCGTATAGCGAGTTGATGCGGGACAAGGAAAAGTCGCTGACGGCGAAATACCTGCGCGGCGACTTGCACGCGGGCACGCGGTCGAAAAGGCGACGGGTGAATCCGAAGCGGGCACTGAAAGTTTTTGGCGCTCGGGCGAACAATTTGCGGAGCGTGGATGTGACGATTCCGCTCGACATGATGGTGGCGGTGACGGGCGTGTCGGGTTCCGGCAAATCCACTCTGGTACACGAAGTGATTTATAAGGGACTGGCGGCGCGGCTGCATAAAGAATCGGCGCTGATGAACGAGGAGCAGAACGATAAGCTGCAGTGCAAGCGGATTGAGAAGGCGGAACTGCTAACCGATATTATGCTGGTGGATCAATCACCCATCGGACGCACGCCGAGGTCGAACCCTGTCACCTACATCAAAGCGTTCGATCAGATCCGCGACATATTCTCCAACACTCCGGAAGCGGACCGGCATGGTTATACGGCAGGGCATTTCTCATTCAACATACCGGGCGGGCGCTGCGAGACCTGCCAAGGGGACGGCACGGTTACGGTGGAGATGCAGTTTCTGGCGGACGTGGAACTGGTTTGCGAGGATTGCAAAGGCACGCGGTATAAGAACGGAATTCTGGAGGTGCGGTACAAAGGGCTGAACATTCACGAAGTGCTGCAACTGACAGTGCGCGAGGCTGCAGGCTTCTTTTCCGAAGCGCCTCGGCTTATTGCGAAATTAAAAGTACTGGTGGACGTAGGGCTGGGGTATCTGCGGTTGGGTCAATCGGCGACTACGCTTTCCGGAGGCGAGGCGCAACGCGTGAAACTGGCGGCGCACCTGGCGCAGGCTTCGTGCAAGGGCACGCTGTTTATCTTCGATGAACCAACGACTGGGCTGCATTTCGACGACATCACGAAACTGCTGGATGCGTTCCAACGTCTGATTCAGAATGGCGGCAGCATTCTGATCATTGAACATAATCTGGATGTGATTCAGAGTGCCGATTGGGTGATCGACCTGGGGCCTGAAGGAGGGGCGCTTGGCGGCACGATTGTGGCCGAGGGAACTCCGGAGCAGATCGCCGGCGTGAAGGCATCTTATACCGGGCAGTTCCTGGAAAGGGCTTTCGCGGGGGATAGACTGAAGTGATGTGGCTTCTGCCTCCAGTGGCGCTGGCGTTACTGTTATTGCAGAAGCCGGACCCGCTTGCCGAGGGGATGAAGGCGCTGGAAGAGCAGCGCTATCCGGCAGCGGTTGAGAGCTTCGCGCGGGCCGTGGCCGCGGATTCGAAGGATTACGGCGCGCACTTCCATCTGGCCCTTTCCTATAGTTTGCTGGATCGCGACGCCGAGGCCATTTCCGAATACAAGAAAGTTCTAGAGCTGAAGCCTGAACTGTACGAAGCCGAGCTGAACCTGGGGATGGTTTTGCTGCGCCAGAAAAGGGCGGCCGAGGCGATTCCTTATTTGGAATCGGCGGCGAAGAAGAAGCCGGCTGTTTACCGCCCGGTGTTCTTTGCCGCGGAAGCATTGAGCGAGGCTGGCCAGGTGGACAAGGCTGAGCCATACTACAAGGCCGCGCTTGCGGCAGATCCGAAATCGGCGGTTGCCGAGTTGGGGTTGGCGCGGTCCGTTGCGAAGCAGAACCGTTTAGAGGAAGCAGCGCCGCATTTCCGGAAAGCCGCCGAGCTGGACCCTGCATTTCGCGGCGCGCTGCTTGAGCTGGCGGCGATTTACGAACACGGCAAGCAGACGGCCGAGGCCATCGAAATCTACAAACAGTTTCCGGAAAATCCGGGCGCGAAGGAACGGGTGGGAGAGTTGCTGCTGGAATCCGGACAGGCGGCAACCGCAATTCCACAATTGGAAGAGGCGGTAAAAGATGCGCCGACGGCGACGAATCGGATCGCACTGGCGACTGCGTACGTCCAGAACAAACAACCGGATAGGGCGGCGCCACTTTTCGAACAGGCGCTGCAGGCGGAACCGAAAAATCTGGACTTGCGGATGAGTTATGCGCGGACGCTGCGGGAGTTGAAGAAGTATCCGGCGGCCGCGCAGGAGTTTTATCGCGTGGTGCAGGCCAAACCGGATTCCAGCGACGCATGGGGCGATTTGGCCGGTATGCTGATTTTGTTGAATCAGGACCAGCAGGCTTTGGCGGCATTGGATAAAGTGAAAGCGTTGGGAGCGGAGAAGCCTGGACATTTCTTTTTCCGGGCGCTGGTTCTGGACCGGAATCATCTGTATCAACCGGCGCTGGAGAATTACGAAAAGTTCCTCTCGGTGAGCGAGAACAAGAGCCCGGACGAAGAATTCAAGGCCCGGCAGCGGATTAGAGTGATCAAGAAAGAGTTGTCAAAGAGGTAAAGGTTGCCCTTATTTGTCGTGTTGGCGATGCTGTTAGCAGCGCAGGTGGTTCGCGCCGATCTGGCGGATGTGAGGAACGAACCGAATCTTGAAAAGCGATCGGAGAAGGCGCTGGAGAACGCGAACACGGCAGTTGATGAAGCGCGAAAGGCCTACAAGTCGTCCGATCTTGCAGTCTTTGAATCGCGGCTGCGGGAAGTGGAAGAGTCGGCGGAGTTGAGCTATCAGTCGCTGGAGGATACCGGGAAGGCGGCGCGGCGGAGTCCGAAATTCTTCAAGCGGGCCGAGATGAAGATCCACGCGTTGGCTAAGCGGCTGGAAGCTTTAGGCGGTGATGTGAACTTTGAGGACCGCGTGCTGGTGGAGGCTACGAGAAAAAAGCTGAGCGACCTGGAAGATCAAATAGTATTTGAGATCATGACTAAGAAGCACTGATTATGAAGTGGCGTTCCATTGCGGTTCTATTACTAGCGGCCATGCCTGTGGCGGCGCAGCGGGATTTCCTGACGGCCGACGAGGCCGACCAGGTGAGATTGGTGCAGGAGCCCAACGAGCGGCTGAAGCTGTACATCGTTTTTGCCCGGCAGCGGCTGGACCTGATGCAGCAGGCGGTGGCGAAAGAAAAGGCCGGCCGTTCCGCATTGATTCACGATCTGCTGGAAGACTACACGCATATCATCGAGGCAATCGATACGGTGTCCGACGATGCACTGAAGCGCAAAGTGGCTATCGATGCGGGCACGGCGGCGGTGGCCGGGGCCGAGAAGCAGATGCTGGAGTCATTGACGAAAATTCAGGACGCTGAACCGAAGGACATCGCCAGATATCAATTCGCGCTGAAGGAAGCGATTGACACTACCCGCGAGAGCATTGAGCTTTCGCAGGAAGATCTGAAGACGCGGTCGCAGGAAGTGGATGACAAGGTGAAGAAGGACAAGGCGGAAATCGAGGCGGTACTGAAGCCGAAAGAATTGGAAGAAAAGAAGGTGGCCGAGAAGAAGGAGGCGGAGACGAAACGGAAGGCTCCGACTCTGCGGCGGAAAGACGAGAAGCCTCCGCAGTAGCTTCGGCCTAAAATCGAAGAGTGCTGCTTCGCGTCGCGCGCTATCTACTTTCGTTCTCCACCGTACTTGTGATGGTCCTGCTATCGGCTCGGATCGGCCTGAACAATACCACCGTCGCGCTGAGTTTGCTGTTGGTGGTTTTGGCCGCGGCGACGCTTTGGGGTTTGGCGCTTGCCATCACCACATCTCTGGCGGCGGTTCTAGCCTTCAATTTTTTCCTGCTGCCGCCCATCGGCACGTTCACTGTGGAAGATCCACAGAATTGGGTGGCGCTAGCGGCGTTTCTGATTACAGCGGCAACCGCGAGCCAGTTGTCGTCAAGAGCGCAACGGCGCACGGCGGAGGCGCAGGACCGGCGTCTGGAGACCGAACGGCTTTACGAATTGGGCCGGGCTATTCTGTTGAACGAGCGCTTCGACCGTACGCTGGAACAGACGGCGATCGACGTGGCGCGCGTGTTCGACCTGGAGGAAGTCGCGTTCCGCGATGCGTTGACACAATCGACATTTCGCGCCGGAACCGGGGCATTGATTCCGGACAGCGAACTGGAGGGCGTGTTGGCCGCAGGAACGATGAAGCACGAGGGCCGGCTGTCAGTAACGCCGGTCCGCTTGGGCGGCAAACCTATTGGGAGTCTTGGGCTGCACGGCAAGGCGCCGATGACGGACACTGTTGTGGAGGCGATCGCCAATCTGGCCGCCATCTCGCTAGAGAGGGCGCGGGCGATTGAACGCGCCACAATGGCGGAGGCATCGAAGAAGAACGAAGAGTTGCGGGCCGCCATGCTGGACGCGCTGGCGCACGACTTGAAGACGCCGCTTACGGCCATCAAGGCCTCCATCACAACGCTGCTTTGGGCTCCGCCGCGCTCCGGCGAAGGGAATAGGGAACTGCTCGAAATCATCTACGAAGAGACGGAGCGTTTGAATCAGACCGTGAGTGAGACGGTGCAGATGGCGCGCATTGACGCCGGTAAGTTAATGCTCGAGCGACAGGCGCAAACGGTGGCCGGCCTGATCGAAGATTCGCTGGCGGACGTCCGTCCGCATGAGGTGGCGGCGCGAATTGTGGTTCGGCTTCCAGAGGCGCTGCCGAATATCGACATCGATACCGATCTGATGCGGCAGGTATTGAAACAGTTAATCGACAATGCGGCGAAGTACTCGCCCCCGGACGCGCCGATCGAGGTATCGGCGGAAAGCGAAGGCGGCTCCGTGGTCATCAGCGTTGACGATCACGGGCCGGGAGTGAACCCCGGCGAGCAGTACAGAATTTTCGAGAAGTTCTATCGGGGCCGACACAGCTCGAGGACAACCGAAGGTACGGGGATGGGGCTTTCCATCGCCAAAGGTATTGTAGAAGCGCACGGGGGGAAGATCTGGGTGAAAGCGAATGAATGGGGCGGAGCGGGATTTTGTGTTCGGCTGCAAGCGGCGGATGTACAGGGTAAGGCATGAGTCAACAGACAATTTTAGTAGTGGACGATGAGCCGCAACTGCGGCGGGTGATGCGCGCGACCTTGACGGAATTGGGGTATATCGTAATCGATGCGAAAACCGGGGAGGAGGCGCTTGAGAAGCTGCATCACGACACGCCGGACATTATTTTGCTGGACCTGAACATGCCGGGCATCGGCGGGCTGGAAACCTGCCGCGCCGTGCGGTCTGGATCCGATACGCCCATCATCGTGCTATCGGTCCGCAATACGGAGCGCGACAAGGTGGAGGCGCTGGACGCGGGCGCGGACGATTACATCACGAAGCCGTTCGGGATTCAGGAGCTATTGGCCCGGATCCGCGCCGCTTTACGCCGCGGCCCCGGCGGCGAGCAAGGCCCGCACGCAATTCACACCGAGCATCTGGAGATCGACTTCGAAGCGCGCAAGGTGATCTCAGCGGGGAAGACGGTGCGGCTGACGCCGAAAGAGTTCGACCTGCTGCGAATCCTGGTGGCGAACGCGAACCGGGCGGTACCGCATCGTAAGCTGCTGCAAGCTGTTTGGGGTCCGGATTACGGCGATGAGACTGAATATCTGCGCGTGTTTGTAAATGCTCTGCGTAAGAAGATTGAGCCGAACCCATCCAGCCCTCAGTATCTGATGACGGAGCCTTGGGTGGGCTACCGGTTTGACCTTCCCGGTGCGTAATATAACGAAGTCCTAAGGTTAACTTTACGGGTTCTTAACGCCTTTCCTCATATGCTCGAATTGGGTCGATGATATGAGCCTTCAAGTACACAAGAAATCAGCAGGATACGCTGAGATTCCCGCGTTCCAGCAAGCACTTGACATTGTAGTGCTGTACACGTCCGCCGAACTGGCCGGCGCCGCACTTGAGCGGGCCGAGGAATTGATGAAAGGAATCAATTTGCGCGTTCGTCTGGTCTACACGCAGATTGTCTCCTACGCATTACCGATCGACGAGCCCCAAATCAACCTGGAACACCTGAAGCGCGAACTGGAGAAGGTGGCAGAGCACTCCAGTCTTGAGGTGGAAGGCGAAATTGTGCTGGCGCGCGATATGCAAACGGCGCTGCAATCGACGCTAAAGCCGACCAGCATTGTGGTGCTGGCATCGCACCGCCGGCTTTGGCGGACCAAAGAAGAGGGCCTGCGGAAAGAGTGTATCAAGGCAGGCCATGAAGTTGTTCTGTGCTACGTGAGGTAACCCCTATGCTTGACGTCTACTACATTGTGCTATCGCTGCTGTTCTTCCTGATCGCCTACCTGATGGTACGGCTTTGCGAAAAGGTTTGAGGAGACTTATATGGAATATGCAATTGGAGGCGTGATCGCCCTGCTGGTAGCCGGGTATCTGGTATTTGCCCTGCTGAAGCCCGAGCGGTTCTGAGGACATTATGACAACGAATGGCTGGATTCAAATTGCGATCTTTTTCTTAGTGCTGCTTGCCGGCACCAAGCCGCTCGGGCTCTACATCGCGGCAGTGATGGAAGGAAGAAAGACGTGGCTTTCGCCGGTGTTGGGCCCGCTGGAAAGAGTGATCTACAGCATCTGCGGCGTCGATGCCGCTAAGGAACAACGCTGGACGCAATACGCGATTTCAATGCTGGCGTTTAGCGTAGTCAGCGGATTGTTCGCTTACGGGCTGCAACGGTTTCAAGGGTTCCTCCCTTGGAATCCGCAACACTACAACTGGAACGTTTCACCGGACCTGGCCTTCAATACGGCATTCAGCTTCGTCACCAACACCAACTGGCAATCGTATGTTCCCGAAACCACGTTCAGCTATCTTGTCCAGATGGCGGCGCTGACTGTACAGAACTTTATGTCGGCTGCTGTTGGGTTAGCGATCGCCATCGCTTTGGTGCGCGGATTCGCCCGGCAGAGCGCGGAGACGATCGGAAACTTTTGGGTCGATCTGACACGCGGCACTCTTTACATTCTTCTGCCGCTAAGCATCGTGGGTGCGCTGTTACTGTGCTCGCAAGGCGTGATTCAGAATCTGCATTCCTACACTGACGCGACAACGCTGGAAGGAGTGAAGCAATCCATCGCTCAAGGACCGGTGGCCTCGCAGGAAGCCATCAAGATGGTGGGAACCAACGGGGGCGGCTTCTTCAATGCGAACTCCGCCCATCCATTTGAGAATCCCACGCCGCTGTCGAACCTAATGCAGATGGTCTTCATATTTCTGATCCCGGCGGCGCTGACATATACGTTCGGCAAGATGGTGCGGGACACGCGCCAGGGCTGGGCGCTTTTCTCCGCGATGAGTGTGCTGTGGTTCGCCGGGGCGCTGGTTAGCTATCACTTCGAACAGAAAGGAACGCCGATGCTGGAACGAAGCGGAATCGCCATGCAGGCAACGGCGGACCAGTCCGGCGGAAATATGGAAGGGAAAGAGACGCGGTTCGGCATCGCCAACACGGCGCTGTTCGCCACGGTCACCACCGATGCCAGTTGCGGCGCAGTCAACGGCATGCACGACAGTTTTACGCCGTTGGGCGGACTGGTGCCGCTGTTCAATATCCAACTGGGTGAAGTGGTCTTCGGCGGCGTGGGGGCGGGGCTTTACGGCATGTTGATGTACGCCATTCTGGCCGTCTTCATCGCGGGGTTGATGGTGGGCCGCACTCCGGAATACCTGGGTAAGAAGATCGAGCAGCGGGAAGTTAAAATGGCCATGCTCGCGTTGCTGGTGCTGGCCGCGAGTATCCTTGTCTTCTCCGCCGCCACGTCGGTGATCGGCTTCCCGAAGGATGGCTATGCGAACCCGCCCGGTCCGGCGGCCGCGAATGTGAATAATCCGGGTCCGCATGGTTTTTCCGAGATTTTGTACGCCTACACCAGCGCCACGGGAAATAACGGCAGCTCATTTGCCGGCATCAATGCCAATACGCCCTGGTACAACGCGACGATTGGATTGGCCATGTTGACCGGACGGTTTCTGATGATCATCCCGTTGCTGGCGGCGGCCGGATCTTTGGCCCGCAAGAAACTGGTTCCAGTTTCGGCGGGCACGTTTCCAACTCACGGCTCGCTTTTTGTGGGGCTACTGGTAGGCACCGTGCTGCTGGTGGGCGCGCTTACATTCTTTCCGGCGCTCGCACTGGGCCCTATAGTCGAACACTTATTGATGTAAAGGATTCACACCATGTCCACTACACTTGAAGCTCCTCCAACGAAGGACTCAACAGAATTCATTTCGAAGGCTAAGCGCGCGCGGCCGCTGTTTGACGGCCCGATCGCCAAACGGGCGATCAAAGACTCGTTTGTCAAGCTCAATCCAAGAACACTGGCTAAGAACCCGGTGATGTTCGTGGTCGAAATAGGAGCGATTCTTACTACGGTAATCCTCATTCGGGACGCGGCTACCGGGGCCGCCTCATTCGGGTTCGATCTGCAGATCTGCCTTTGGCTTTGGTTCACGGTACTGTTCGCGAATTTCGCCGAAGCGATGGCGGAGGGGCGCGGAAAGGCGCAGGCCGACAATCTGCGAAAGACCAAAACGGAATCGCTGGCGCGCAAGATTCTTCCCGGCGGACGCGAGGAACAGGTTGCCGCTTCCATGCTGCGGAAGGGTGACGTGGTGCTGTGCGAGCCGGGCGACGTGATTCCGGGCGACGGCGATGTGATTGAAGGCATCGCCAGCGTGGACGAATCCGTCATCACCGGTGAGAGCGCGCCGGTGATCCGCGAATCGGGCGGCGATCGCAGCGCGGTCACGGGCGGCACTAAGGTGCTGTCGGACTGGGTGAAGATTCAGATCACATCGAACCCTGGAGAGACATTCCTCGACCGTATGATCGCGCTGGTGGAGGGGGCGCAACGGCAGAAAACGCCGAACGAAATCGCGTTGAACATCATGATTTCCGGGCTCACGCTCATCTTCCTGCTGGCGGTGGTAACGCTTCCGCCGTTTGCCATGTTCAGCGTCGCGGCCGCCGGCAGCGGCTCCATCCCGCCGGTCACAGTGTTGGTTTCGCTGCTGGTCTGCCTGATTCCCACCACGATCGGCGGCTTGCTATCCGCTATCGGCATCGCAGGCATGGACCGCGTGATGCAGCACAACGTACTCGCCATGAGCGGTAAAGCAGTTGAGGCGGCGGGCGACGTGAACACACTGCTTTTGGACAAGACCGGAACTATCACGCTGGGCAATCGCCAGGCGGTGGAATTCATTCCGGCGCCCGGCGTGGACGAGGCGAGGCTGGCCGATGCGGCGCAGCTTTCGAGCCTGGCGGACGAGACTCCCGAGGGACGGTCGGTGGTGGTGCTGGCGAAAGAGAAGTATGGCTTACGGGGGCGAGAGATCGCCTCGCACGAAGCCGAATTCATTCCATTCACCGCCCAGACGCGCATGAGCGGCGTGAACATTGACGGACGGCAAGTGAGGAAGGGCGCCACTGAATCGGTGCGCAAGTACATAGAAGACCGCGGCGGATCGTTTCCGAAGAGCGTGACGAACGTGACCGATAACATCGCCCGCAGCGGCGGCACGCCCCTGGTAGTGGTGGAAGATTCGCACGTGCTGGGTACCATCCATTTGAAGGACATTGTGAAAGGCGGCATGCGCGAACGCTTCGATCAGATGCGCCTGATGGGCATTCGGACGGTGATGATCACGGGCGACAATCCATTGACCGCCGCAGCCATTGCAACCGAAGCCGGCGTGGACGATTTCCTGGCGCAAGCCACTCCAAAGGACAAGCTGGATCTGATCAAGAAGGAACAGGCCAGCGGGCGCCTGGTAGCGATGACGGGCGACGGCACCAACGATGCTCCTGCATTGGCGCAGGCCGACGTCGGGGTGGCTATGAACACCGGCACCATGGCGGCCAAAGAAGCCGGCAACATGGTGGACCTGGACAGCAATCCCACCAAGCTGATTGAAATTGTCGCCATCGGCAAGCAGCTTCTAATCACTCGGGGAGCGCTGACCACGTTTTCGATCGCCAACGATGTGGCAAAGTATTTCGCCATTATTCCGGCCATGTTTACGCTGACTTATCCGGCACTGGCGAAGTTCAACATCATGGGGCTGCACAGCCCGCAAAGCGCAATCCTATCGGCGGTGATTTTCAATGCGCTGATCATCATCGCGCTGGTGCCACTGGCGCTTCGCGGCGTGAAATACCGTCCGCTATCGGCGGCGGCGCTGCTGCGGCGGAACCTGTTGATCTATGGTGTTGGCGGCGTCCTGGTTCCCTTCCCCGGCATTTGGATCATCGACCGTCTGCTTGGAATTTTGCATCTTGCATAAGGAGAAACTCACATGCTTAAAGAACTGCGTCCAGCCATTCTCATCACACTGATATTCACTGCGATCACCGGGCTGCTGTACCCGCTGGCGATCACCGGGATCGCACAAGCGGTCTTTCCCTCCGCGGCCAACGGCAGCCTGATTGAGGCGAACGGCCGCGTGATCGGGTCGGCGTTGATCGGCCAGTCTTTCGCGAAGCCGGAATACTTTCATCCACGGCCCTCGGCGGCGGGAAATAATGGATATGACGCGGCAGCATCTTCCGGATCGAATCTGGGCCCGACGAACCCGGCGTTGGAGAAAAGGCTGAAAGAGTCGGCGGGTTTGTTCCGCAAAGAGAATCCCACCTTCAGCGGACCTATACCGGCGGATGCGATCACCACTTCAGGAAGCGGGCTGGACCCGCACATCAGCCCGGCCAACGCGTTGGCGCAGGTGGCACGCGTTGCGGCGGCGCGGAAGGTTGCGCCCGAACAAGTAGCCGCGCTGGTAAACCGGGTTACCGAGGAGAGACAGCTTTGGATTCTCGGCGAGCCGCGCGTCAACGTGCTGAACTCGAATCTGGCCCTCGACCACCAGGCGGCGGTGGCCAAGTAAATGGGCGCGCCGGATTGCCGTCCAACGCCGGAAGAATTACTGCGCCGCGTGGAAGCCGAAGAATCTCAAACGGGCCGCGGACGCTTGAAGATTTTCCTCGGCTACGCGCCGAGGGTGGGTAAATCCATACGCATGCTGGATGAAGGCTTTCGCCGTCAAAAGCACGGGCAGGACGTCGTAATCGGGTCGATTCAACCGCGAGGGTTGAAGGAATTCCAGGACCGTCCCGGCCACATTGAGGTGGTTGGAGACGGTACGCTGCAGTTGGATGCGATTCTTGAACGGAAGCCGCAGGTTTGCCTGGTAGATGAACTTGCGCTGGATAATCCCTCGGGCCGGAAACACTGTAAACGATGGGAGGATGTGCTGGAGCTTCTCGACCACGGTATCACGGTGGTGACGGCGCTGAACCTGCAGCACGTGGCGGAGCAGCAGGACGCGGTGGAGCGCATCACGGGAAAGCGCGCGGCAAATGCAGTTCCGGAAGACTTCATCCGGCGCGCCGATGAGATCGTCGTAGTGGACGCGCCGCCGGAAGAACTGAAGCCGCAATCCTCACAGATGGGCCAGCTTTCGCAGTTGCGCGAATTGGCATTGCTGGTTGCGGCCGAAGTGGTGGAGCGGCAGTTGCAGCGCTACATGGATCTGCACGGAATTCAGCAGTCATGGGGAACGCAGGAACGAATTCTGCTGTGCATCACGCCCAGAAGCAATGCCCGCAGGATGATTGAAAGCGGTAGCAGGAACGCCGCCTCGTTTCACGGCCAGCTTTTCGCGGTGTATGTCAGCCAGTCCGATCTTACAAGGGAAGCGCAAGAAGCATTGGAAGCCAATCTGGATCTCGCCAGAAAACTAGGCGCCGAAGTTCATACCCTGGAAAGCGGCGACCCAATTGATGCGATCCTTGAATTTGCGCGCTCGCACCGGATCACCCAGATTTTCGCGGGACACTCGCAACGCCGCCGCTGGGCGTTGTGGGGTTCTAACCCGCTTGACCGGCTGATTCAGGCGGCCGAAGGAATCGATGTCCGGATCTTCCCCCATCCCAGTACCGTATAAAAGTAAAGGCTCGCTCACGGTTTATCTCGGATACGCCGCGGGTTCCGGAAAGACGTATCGCATGCTGGAGGAGGCCCAGAAACTGACTCAAGCCGGTGTGAATATCGTAATCGGCTACTTTGAACCACACGGCCGCAAGGACACGATCTCAAAAACCGAAGGCCTGGAAACCGTCCCGCGCAAAACCATCCAGTACAAGGGCGCGGTCTTCGAAGAGATGGACACGGACGCGATTCTCGCCCGCCGTCCGGCAGTGTGCCTGGTGGATGAATTCGCGCACACGAATGTCCCGGGATCGGTGCGGGTAAAGAGATGGGAAGATGTCGCCGTGATTCAGCAGGCCGGTATCGATGTTTTGACCACGATGAACGTCCAGCATCTGGAGAGCCTGAACGATCAGGTTTGGCAAGTGACAGGTATCCGCGTGCGCGAGACCGTCCCCGATTGGGTGGTAACAAGTGCGGATGAACTGGTGATGGTAGACGTGACGCCACGGGCCCTGGTCCACAGGCTGCAGCGCGGCGTGGTGTACTCACCTGAAAAGGCGAAGCACGCACTGGAGAATTTTTTCACTGAAGCGAACCTCACCGCTTTGCGGGAACTGGCGCTGCGGCAGGCGGCGCATCAAGTGGAGGAGCGGCGGGAAGAGGATGTTGTTGAGCGCGTGATGCCGATCCAGAATCCAAGTCGCGACGTACGGATTCTGCTTTACCTCACCGCCGACCCGTCCACGGCCGGACTGATCCGCAGAGCCAAGCGCGTTGCCGACTATCTGCACGGTGAGTGCTTTGCGGTATGTGTGGCGAAGGACGTGGAGATGACCGGCATGTCGGCTGGTGAGAGGGAAAAAGTAGAGCGGCACATCGGCTTTGCCAGGAATCTGCACATCGAGACGAAGGTCATCGCGGGGGCGGACGTTGCCAAAGCCTTGGCGGAGTTTGCGCGGCAGAATCGAATCACGCAACTCTTCTTGTGCCGGAATACGCGCGAGCGCGAGCGCATCATTGAGAACGCGAAGGACCTGGAAATCACGGTAGTAGCGGAACGCCGGCGCTAACCGAGCCGGAAATCTTCAGAGGGATCCTGGGGCTTCACGTCGCGATAAGCGAACTTCAGAAGCGGCGGAGCCACCATGGTGCTGAAAACCGCCATGCAGACTACCACGCTGTAAATCGGCTTTGCGATCACACCCATGCTCAGCCCAAGTTGCGCCACCACCATGCCCACTTCTCCGCGAGGCAACATACCGGCTCCGATCCGCAGCATGTCCGCTTTGCCTAAGCTATAGGCGCCAAGGCCGCAGCCGATCAGCTTCGATACAACGGCGGCGGCGAGAACGATCATCATCAGAATGAAAGTGGATCGATCGGCAAGTGCGCGCAAATCAATCTGCAGGCCTATCCCTACGAGGAAGAATGGCACTAGTAATTCAGAGACTCCCGATGCCAGATCGCGCACGCGGCAGTTGACTGTTTCGGCCAGCGCCATGCCTGCGAGAAACGCGCCGATAATCGCCGCCACACCCGAGAACACGGCCACCACGCTGAGCGCGAATAGAATTAGCAGGGCGAAGTTGAATTGCACCTCGCCGGCGTGAAGAGCCGCTTCCACTTTCGGAACGATTTTTCCCATGGCCGCGGCGCCGTAGCGAATCACCAGCAGGATGAAGCCAAACGCAACAAGGCCGGTGATGGCGAGTTGCAGGTAGTCCACCGATCCCTTGGCCAGACTGCTCACTACGGCCAAGACCAGCAGTCCAAGCACATCGTCGATAACCGCCGCCGCGATGATGATCCGGCTGGCGCGGTGCCATAGCAGGCCTTTCGCGGTGAGCACCCGTGCGGTGATGCCGACGCTGGTGGCCACCATGGCGGCGCCTACGAACAGCGCTTCAATTTGAGGCGCGCCCCAGGCATGCACGATATACCAACCCATTGCGAGTGGTATGGCCACGCCCGCAGCGGCCACCAGAAGCGCGATCCCGCCAACGCGTGTGAGATCCGATGCTTTCACGTCCAGCCCGACGCGGAAGAGCAGAAACATCACGCCGAGTTCGGCCAGCGATTTCAATAGCTCGTTTGGTTGAACCCAATCGAGCAGGCTGGGGCCAATCAGCAGACCGGCGAGAATCTCACCTACTATGCCCGGCTGCCCGATCGCCTCAAAAAGTTCGGCGAGGATTTTAGCGGAGCCAAACACGATCAGCATCGCCAGGGGCAACTGAGCCGCCTCTGGTACGCTGCTGATGGAAACGAAACTCAGAAGAGGGAAGGCAGAGCCGGTAATCATCTAGTAGTCCGCTTGAAAATAGAGGTCTTGGATGCTGGACTCCAGACCCACGAGGACTATGTCCGATTTTGGAAGCAGGTTAACGTGGCCGCCGCCGCCGCGGCGCCTACCCGGAGAGCGAATATGGGCGCACGATAAGACAGCGGCAACACCAACGCCGGGAAGTACGCCTCGAAGAAGTAAGACCACTATATTGTCAGTACCATAACATCACGACGCTGACAAATGTCAAAAACGGCAGCAGCGCCGTCAGTGACGCGGTGAGCGTCTTCCTCCAATCCGGCTTCCGGGTGCCTTCCGGGATAAGCCGCCGTATTTCCTTAAGCTGACGGCGGGCCATGGAAAGCTCCCAGTTTCCGTTAGCCAGTTCGATGGCCTTCTTGGTTTCTTCTTCGGCGAGCGGCAAAGCGTGCAAGCGGTAGAGCAATTCCGCATATTTGAACCGCGCGAAAAAATGATTGGAGTCAAGGTCCATTGCGGCCTCCAGGGAGTCCATGGACTTATAAATGTCATAGTTCATTGCCTGCGCCATTCCAAGGCAGGTACGAAGATCCGCGGAGTGCGGATCTTCCTGGCACGCTCTTTCGAGTATCTGAATAAAATGCGCCAGTTTGGCTGGCGAGACCGTGTTAGGGTCCCGCCGGGGAATTGCAGGCAGCCGATTCGCGCGCGTGCTTGCTGTGTACATGGGGTTACGTCAACTGGAACTCCAAATATGCAAGCGAGCCGATTTCTGGAATACCCAGACCTTCCATTTCGATCAGGGCTGTCTTTACTTCGTCCAGTTTGTGGGGCTGGATCACCGCTTCAAGTTTTTTCATACGTTAAGTCCGTCTGCAATGGCTCAAGACTACGAGGCATGCATCGCGTCCTCGG
>JANXXV010000306.1 GCA_025350445.1 Bryobacteraceae bacterium
TGCTACGGGTGGTCGTCGCAGCGCTCGGTGCCCAGCCTGCGCGACCAGGTCAGGGCCGGCCTGGTCGACGCGGTCCGGACCGGCTGGGACGGGCTGGTGGCTGGGCAGCGGGCCTTCCTGGACGACTTCTGGGCCGGCGCCGACGTGGAGGTCGACGGCGACCCCGGGCTGCAGCAGGCCGTTCGTTTCGCCCTGTTCCACGTCCTGCAGGCCGGCGCACGGGCCGAGCGCCGCCCGATCGCGGCCAAGGGCCTGACCGGCCCGGGCTACGACGGCCACAGCTTCTGGGACACCGAGACGTTCGTGCTTCCGGTCCTGACGTACACCTACCCCCGGGCGGCGCGGGACGCGCTTCGCTGGCGGCACTCCACCCTGTCGATGGCCCGCCGGCGCGCAGCCCAGCTCGACCTTGCCGGGGCCGCCTTCCCCTGGCGCACGATCAACGGCGAGGAGTGCTCGGGCTACTGGCCCGCCGGTACTGCGGCCTTCCATGTCAACGCCGACATCGCCGACGCCCTCGTCCGGTACCACGACGCCACCAAGGACGATGCGTTCGTGGCCGAGACCGGGCTGGAGATGCTGGTCGAGACGGCGCGGCTGTGGCGCTCGCTCGGCCACCACGACCTGCGGGGCCAGTTCCGCATCGACGGCGTCACCGGACCCGACGAGTACAGCGCCGTCGCCGACAACAACATCTACACCAACCTGATGGCCGCCAGGAACATGACGGCCGCCGCCGACCTGGCCACCCGGTTCCCCGACCGGGCGCGTGCTCTGGGGGTCGGGGCCGAGGAGATGGCTGGGTGGCGGGACGCCGCCGAGAAGGTTGTGGTGCCCTTCGACGAGCTCCTGGGTGTGCACTGCCAGGCCGAGGGCTTCACCGGGCACCAGGTGTGGGACTTCGCCCGGACCCGCCCGGACCAGTACCCGCTGCTGCTGCACTTCGCGTACTTCGACCTCTACCGCAAGCAGGTGGTCAAGCAGGCTGACCTGGTGCTGGCCATGCACCTGCGCGGGGACGCTTTCACCGCGGAGCAGAAGGCCGCCAACTTCGACTACTACGAACGGCTGACCGTGCGGGACTCCTCGCTGTCCGCCTGCACCCAGGCCGTGGTGGCCGCAGAGGTGGGCCACCTCGACCTGGCGTACGCCTACACGGTCGAGGCGGCCTCGATGGACCTGGAGGACCTCGAGCACAACACCAGGGACGGCCTGCACATGGCCTCGCTCGCCGGCGCCTGGACCGCGCTGGTCGCCGGCTTCGGCGGGATGCGTGACCACTGCGGGGGGCTCAGCTTCGCCCCGCGGCTGCCCGACGGCCTCACCCGGCTGGCGTTCACGCTGCTCTACCGCGGGGGGCGGCTGCGGGTGGAGACATCGTCCGGGACTGCCGCGTACGCCTGGACGGGCTCGGACCAGGCGTTGACGGTGCACCACCACGGGCAGCCGCTCATCCTCGAGCCGGCGGTGACCGCGCGGCTGCCGGTACCGCCCACGCTCGCCCGGCCCCGCGCGTCGCGCACCACGCCCACCACCACGCCGCCAACGGCGCTCCCGTCCACCGGCGTGCGCGCGCCGCAGATGGCGGCACGCAGGCGTTCCGGCGACGGCGTGGCGAGATCGGTGCGCCCCGCGCGGCCGCGGCGAACGATCACCTCGCGCAGCATCGGCTCCACGCCCAGCGAATCGAGCATCGGATGGAAGAAGCCAAGCGTGTAGCGGCCGTCGGGCACCTCGGCGATGGCAAAGTGCCCAAGCGAGTCCGACACGACCGCACGCGCGGCAGCGCCCTGTACGTCGGCAGCGACGAGCTGCACCCACGCGCCGGCGAGCGGCGTGCGCGCCACACTGTCGCGCACCACACCGCTGACCGTCGCACCCGTCACACGGCGCGCGGGGTCGCTCACTTGCCCGCTCGCCGGGCGTGCGAGTGACGCCATCAGCAGCACCCCGCTCGCCAACGCGGCGCGTGCCGGCCGAACGATCGCACGACGCATCGTGTGTCCGCGCGTCGTGTTCACTTCGTCCAGACGAGGATGACGCCGCAGTTGCCCCACAGCTGGTACTGCCATGGCACGTTCGGCTCCGTGTGAATCTCGATGCCCATCACCTTGCTCGCGGTCACCGCCTGGTCCAGATCGTCCGCGCTGAAGTACAGCATGCGCAACCCGTCGAGGTAGATGTCTGGCTGGCACCACCCGCCGAACATGGCGCGCACCAGGATGGGCCGACGGAACGAGTCGCCGACATCCAGGCGCACGCCCGACAGTTGGCGCAGTCCGTCGGTCAGGAAAGTCACGTTGCGCTTCGCCAGATCGTCCGCGGTGATGAAGCGCCCGATCTTCTGCTGCCGGCGCTTTTCGAACTCGCCGCGACTGCGGTCCGCCATGCGCGCCGCCAGAATCCGCACCGTGTCGAGCACGGCCGCAAAATTGGAGAGCGCGAC
>JANXXV010000309.1 GCA_025350445.1 Bryobacteraceae bacterium
CTGGTGGAGCGCGGCGCGAAGGCGCGGGTTTCGGATTTGATTGTCCAGGCGGGCGGGCAGGTTCTTCCAGTGCAGGTTGCGCCGCAGGGAGTGCGGGTCAGGACGGCGTCGAAGTAGCGATCCAAGATGGAAGTCACGTTACCTAAAGAGAAACTGGGCCTGGTTTTGAAGGTGGGCCTGTACATCTTCCTTGCGATTGTGGGGCTGATGTTCTTCCCGCTGGCGCTGCACGTGGGCGGTGTTCTAATCGCGGCTGCGATGGGCACGTTTGCGGCGGCGGCGGTGGCGAACGCGGTGTCGCTGCGGATCTTTGAGCGCGGGCGTCTGGCCGACATCGGGATGAACTGGCACGCGGGCGCGGCGCGCAACCTGGGGCTGGGAGTGATTGGCGGAATCGGCGCGGCTTGTTTCGTATTGGTGGGCCCGTTGTTGACGGGGATGGCGCGCCTGGAAAAATCGCCGGACCAGCCGGCGAATTTCGCCAGCTTTGCATTCGTCACCTTCATTCTTCTCTTCGGCGCGGTGGGCGAGGAGATGTTGTTTCGCGGGTACGGATTTCAGGTCTTGATGCGCGGCATGGGAAGGTTCGCCACCATTCTTCCGGTGAGCGTGCTGTTCGGATTGGCCCACCTGAATAACCAGAACGTTTCGTTGTTGGGAATCGTGAACACCATGGGATTCGCGGTAGTGCTAAGTTATGCGTTTGTGCGGAGCGGGGATTTGTGGCTTCCCATCGGCATCCACTTCGCATGGAACTGGACGCTGCCGCTGTTTGGCGTAAACCTCAGCGGGTTTACCATGGGTATGACAGGAGTTACGATGCACTGGTACGTGGCGGACATATGGAGCGGGGGAAGCTATGGTCCCGAGGCCAGTCTGTTGACGTGCGTTGTGGTGGTGGCGCTGCTGGTTTATTTGTCAAAAGCTCCGGTGCAAAGCCAGGAGCTGGTGCTGGCGCAAATTACGCCGGAGGATGCCGTCCGATGAAGCCCTTGAAACTTTTCGTGATTTCGTTGCTTGCCACTTCGCTCTTCGCCGACTCGGTGAAGGATTCCAGCAAATTGAATTTCGATCAGCGGGTGGAGATTGTCCGCGGGTTGATGGCGGAATTTGCGACGGTGAAGACGTTTCTGCCGCGTTCTAAAAAGCCGCTGCCGTTTGAGAGCAGCGGCAAGTACGACAAGAAGAAGTGGGATGAGATTGGGCGGGAGTTTGGGCCCGCGGCGCGCGTGGGCGATCAGGTGCAAATCACGAAAGTGACGCTGGAGGAAGAGAAAATTCTTTTCGAAATCAACGGCGGCATGAAGGGCAAGCGGAAGTGGTACGAGAACGTGGAAGTGGGTATGGGCGGGAGCACTTCGCCGATTGGCAGGAATGCAACGAATGCGCCGGGCGGCACCTATATCGCGCTGGAATTCGGGAAACCGGTTCCGGGATTGCTGGCCTCCGACATCAAGAAGATGCTGGCGCCTATTCTGGATTTCGAGAAGCACAGTGCCACCGAGCAAGCCATCGAATCGCTGCCGCCTGAAGTGCAGAAGGCGGTAAAAGAGAACCGCGCGATTGAAGGGATGGATCGCGACCAGGTGATTATGGCGCTGGGAAAACCGCGGACGAAATCGCGCGAGACTAAAGAGGGGATGGAACTGGAGGATTGGATTTACGGGAATCCACCGGGGAAGTTAGTGTTCGTCACCTTCAATGGGAATAAGGTGCTGAAGGTGAAAGAAACCTACGCGGGGCTGGGCGGACAGATAGCGCCGCCGCTGCCTGTCCAGTGATTGCGCCTGCGCTGCTGTTATTTTTTGCGGCCGATGCGGACCTGATTCTGCATAACGGCCGGATTGTTACGGTGGATTCTTCGTTCTCGGTGCAGCAAGCGGTTGCCGCCAAAGACGGCAAGATCACAGCCGTTGGAGATAGCGGGTCCGTGCTTTCGCGGGAACGGGGCGCGAAGACCCGCGTCATTGACCTTCATGGGCAAACCGTGCTGCCGGGATTGATCGATAGCCATGTGCATCCACTGGGCGCGGGCTTGAGTGAATTCCGCTCCCCGTTGCCGGTGCTGGATTCCTATGCGGCTGTGCGGGCTTATATTCTGGCTCGCGCGCGGGTGACGCCCAAGGGCGAATGGATTGTTGTGCCTCGCACTTTCCCGACGCGGCTTTCCGAGATGCGCATGCCCACGCGGGAGTTGCTGGACGCGGCGAAAGAGCATCCGGTAATGTTTGACGCCAGCTACGTCGTGGTGGTGAATTCGATGGGGCTGAAGGTGTCCGGCATTACGCGGGATACGCCGAATCCGCCGGGAGGCGAGATTGTAAAAGACGCGCGTGGAGAGCCGAACGGAATCTTGCGGAATGCGCAACAACTGCTGAAGGGCGTGGAATCGGCCGGGAAATTCACCGAGGCCGAACAGTTGGACGCGCTGGAGGGACAACTGAAGCGCTATGTTCAAGCGGGCTTGACGTCTGTGATCGATCGGGCTCTGACGCCGGAAGAGATCGAGCTTTATGGGAAGTTGAAAGCCAAGGAACGGCTTCCGATTCGCGTGGTGATGACTTGGAGGCTTCCTACCGCGGGGAGCACCGAGGACTTGGTCGGGCAGATCCGAGCGGCGCCGTATCGAAGCGATGATGGCGATGACTGGCTGCGGTTTGGGATTTTCAAAGTGACGCTGGATGGCGGAATGACCATCGGCACCGCCTATCAGCGAGCGCCTTATGGTGAGTTCGGTGAGCAGCTTTATGGGATCACGAATCGGGACGACCGCGGACAGTTATTTGTGCCGCCGGACAAGCTGCTGGCTGTGCTTCGGGCGGCTCGGGATAAGGGTTGGGCACTGACGGCGCATTCGCAGGGAGGCGGCGCGGTGGACGGATTGCTGGATGCATTTGAGGCTTTGAACCGGGATCGGCCGCTGGCGCCTTCGCGATCCCATGTGATGCATGCGAGCTTTCAAACTCCGGAGGCTATTGCGCGGGCGAAACGGATCGGAGTGCTGGCGGATGTGCAGCCGGCGTGGCTATACGGCGACGGCGATGCACTGGAAAAAGTATTTGGCGGCGAGGGGATGCGGTACTTCTTTCCACTGCGATCGTATGTGGATGCGGGCGTGATTTTCGCTGGGGGCAGCGACCACATGATCGGCCATGACAAGAATCGCGCGGTG
>JANXXV010000328.1 GCA_025350445.1 Bryobacteraceae bacterium
GCTGAATTTTTCCCAATCCCGGGCCAGATACCCGGTGGCGCGCACTATTTTTGGATCGGAGGGTGCAACCTCGTCGCCCGCCAGCATTTCCACAATCATCCGGTCATAGCCTTTGTCCTCATTAAGCGAGTCAACGATCCAGTCCCGCCACTGCCAGATGTGGCGCTGGCCGTAACGGACTTCGTTCTGTTTGCGCCAGCCGTACCAATCGCTGTAACGCCAGACATCCATCCAGTGGCGGCCCCATCGCTCTCCGTAGCTGGGACTGGCGAGCAATTTGTCCACTACTTTCTCGTAGGCACCCGGAGACCGGTCTGCCGCGAAGGCTTCGATCTCTTCGAGCGTGGGCGGAAGCCCCGTGATATCAACGTAAGCACGGCGCAGCAGAATACTCTTTTCAGCAGCGGGACTTGGCTTAAGTCCCCTGGCTTCAAGCCCGGCCGCGATGAAGCTATCGATGGGATTGCGTACCCACGCCACGTTCTTCACCGCCGGAGCGGGAACGGGCTTGAGCGGCTGAAAAGCCCAATGCTTGCGAGCGGCGGCTTCGATGGCGGAAATTGTTGCGGTCGGAGCGGCTTCCACAGTGGAACCATAAGGAGCACCAGCCTTGATCCATGCACCTATTTCTCCGATCACATCTTCGGGCAGCTTATCCGCCTTGTATGGCATGTGCGGGTCCAGTTTGTGCGCGGCCACCTGGTATACCAGGCTGTTTTCCGGATCGCCGGAAACTATTCCGGGACCCCGGTCGCCTCCACGCAGCATCGACTCGCGGGTGGAGAGGTCCAGTCCGGAGCGCTTGTTAGCACCGCTATGACAGGGCAAGCATCGGGAACGCAGGACCAGGACCGCGTGGTTGGCAGGCTCCGGACCAGGCTTGGCTGGATTCTGGGCCCAAAGGGACGCTGCGGCAAGAGCGGCTATGGAGCAAACCCTCGCTGCAACCGTTACGCACTTCCAGGAGAAAACCAATGGTGTCACGTGTACACTCCGCTAGTTGAAGGTGTCATGAGAAGCATTCGTTTTCAAGGGGGGGGGACTCCATGTCCAAAATGCTGGAATAAAATTGGGTGGCCTCGGATGTGCCTTCCAAAGTTCAGAACTTTGACCCACTCGCCGTCCTTGCACTATCGCGTTGACATACTCGTAAATGATGAAAACTGCGAGCCGCCGGGCCTTTCTGTGGGACTGCAAATTCTGGGGCAGATCGTCACTGTGGCGGAATGGAAGTTCCAGAAAGACCCGTTCGGCTCGCGTCGCCCCCGGCGTTCTTCCACGCGAACGTGACATATTCAAACGGGTAAAAGATTCTCGCCCGGACAAAAATCGACGCAAGCAACTGTGGTCATTCGCCAACTGGTCGGCCGCCCAGAACGCCGCGGCATGAGGGAACACGGTTGGTTTGTCCAAGACTCGTCCCTGGCTTGAATCAAGGCTTGCCGGAATCAGCCGGGGAGACCATGCGCTCGGCGACGATTCCCTGATGCATTTGGAGGGCACTCTCGGCGCGTTTCTCCGCGGCTTCACGCGCCTTTTCGGAATCGCCGCGGCGCTTGTAGAGGAGCGCTAACTGATAGTAGGCGCCGATGTGTTTGGGCTCTAGCTTCACGGCGGTTTCGAATTCGACGACGGCGGAGTCCCGGCGGTCCTGCGAGAGATACACTTTGCCAAGCCAGTAGTGAGAATCCGCGTGCTTCGGGTTAAGGCGGAGCGCGCGAACGATTTGAGCCGCGGCTTCGGGAATTCTTTGCGTGCGAAAGAGTTCGACGCCAAACATATAACTATTGAGGGAACTATCAGGGTCAATTCTGGCGGCTTGGCCAAAGGCGCGGACGGCGTCCGTGTCGCGCCCGGTATCCGCGTAGAAATTGCCGAGGGCGAAATAAGGCTGGCCGGAATCGGGCCGCATTTTGGTGAGCTCGATGTAAGTTTTCTCGGCTTGTTCATTGCGTCCCGTGAAGTAGCAGGCAAGCGCGTAGACGAGCCGGAATTCGAATGATCGCGGGTACCTCACCGCTACCGGTTCCAGCAGCTCGTAGGCGGCGCCGAACTGCGCGGTCTTGATGAGCATGAGGCCGAGTTGGTAGTAGTGCGCCGGGTTCCCGGGATCGGCTGCGATCAGGCGGCGGGCAGGCTCGATAGCTTCGTGATCCTGTTGGTTGCGGGAGAGCAGCGCCGCGAACAGGTTATCGAAGAACTCGGCGCACGGGCGGCCCTGAATTAGGGGAGGAGACCATTGTTGCGCGAGTTGGAAGAAGCCGGCGGCGGGCGCGAACTGCCCGTGCCGGCTGAGGGCTTCACCGGTGGCCATGGCAAGAGGGAAATCGGGGCCATGTTCGCGGAGCAGAGTGAGAAGCCGATCGCTTTGTTGCAGGGCGGGCTCGGACCGCCCTGCGGCGAGATTGGCGACGATCAAGCCGTGCAGGATTTTGGGGTTGTAGGGCGCAAGGGCGAAGGCTTTCTCGAATCCGGCGACGGCTTCGCGGGCATCGCCGCGTCCCAGTGCTTCAGCGGCTTCGTTGTAAAGCAATTTCCAACGATCGGGCGGGGGCGCGGCGGCGAGGAGCTGCGGTACGAGGAAAGCGGCGAATAGCATCCAGACGGCGCGCATTAGTTCAGCGGAAACCTTCGTATGATATCACCCGGGAGTCTTTCCCGCATTTAGTACCTATCCAAGCCCTATCCAGGGGAATCATCACGTTTCCTGCCAAAAAAGATTTTGGGTAGCGCTTTTCGTTCAATAGCCACGGGCCGTTGGAGGCACTTTGCGGGAGGGTCCAAGTTTTCGATTTGTCGCGCCCTGTTTGGTTCCGGCTACGCCGGGTTAGGTTTATCCAACTTCTCGATCGAGGGGTTTGCTGCGTTTCGCCTAACGGAAGCTGCGATTAGCCGCGCCTCGTCAGACATCAGAGCCCTTGCCACGGGACAATCTCAATTTTGTCCAAGCATCTGGACGAGTGGCAGTATAGGATTGATTTGCCCCGGCTGATGACTTAAGATCGCCGCACGCCAATGAATCCGAACGTTTAGAAATCGGCGTACATAAGGGGCGCGATTAATGAGGATATGGAAGCGGTCTGCTGTAGTTCTACTCCCTCAGGGCTGTGTCACCGGCACGGTGTCAGTCCCAGGGCACGATTCTGCGTGTGGTAGAGTTCCGTTCGTTTTACCTAAGCGAAGACTAACCATGCTTGCGAGAACGCTCGCCGTGTTTTCGTTGGCTTTGGCGGGTGCCGCCGTTGCCTGGCCCCAAGCAACCGGTACGATTCTCGGAACGGTTTCCGACCCGGCGCAAGCCGTGATTGTTGGCGCTACCGTTACGGTTACCAACATCGACACGAACGTGAGCCGGACTGCGCTGACCAATAGCTCCGGATTCTACCAGATTTTCGACCTCATTCCCGGCCAGTACACTGCCGCGGTGGAATTAACCGGTTTCAAGAGGGCTGTCCAACGGCAGTTTGAACTGCAGGTGGCGCAGTCCGCCAGAGTCGACTTGAAACTCGAGGTCGGCGACACGAAACAGTCCGTCGAAGTTTCGGCGGCTGCCATTCTGCTCAATACGACTGATGCGACAGTCGGCCACGTGGTGGGCATCCACGAGACGCGGGAGCTTCCGCTGAACGGCCGTAATTACCTGCAACTCGCAACGCTTGTCCCTGGCACTTCGGTTGTTGGGAGCCGGTCTTTTTACAACTCAGGCTTAACCGACAATCAGGGCTCGGTGTCGTCGGGCGGATCGGGAGAGGACCGCAACCAGGTTACGCTCGACGGCGTCAACGTCAAGAGCTACATGATTAATGTCGCCTATGTACCATCCATTGATGCCCTGCGGGAATTTAAGGTGGAGACAAGCCCCTACTCGGCCGAACTCGGGACCAGCAGCGGCGCGCAGGTCCGGCTGGAGTCGAAGAGCGGAACCAATCAGTTTCATGGCTCGCTTTTTGAGTTTCTCCGCAACAGCGACCTTGATGCAAAAAACTACTTTGACCGCGCGAACAGATCGATTCCGTCGTTCCAGCAGAACCAGTTCGGGGGAAGCGTCGGTGGTCCGGTCAAGAAGGACAAGCTGTTCTTCTTTTTTAACTACGAGGGCTATCGCGGCCGCAAGGGACGGACGATCTTCGGTACCGTGCCAACGCCTTTGATGAAACAGGGCATCTTCACCGAAGAGGGGCGGCCGATATTCGATCCGTTGACGACGCGGCCAGACCCGAACAATCCGAATGGGTTCCTTCGCGATCCGTTCCCGAATAACACCATTCCGGCCGCGCGTATTAACAAGGTGGCCGATTTCTATTTGAAGAACCTCTACCCGAATCCCACCGGTCCCGGTACCCTCTCCAACTTCGCAACCTCAGCGAAGGACAGAACGGATCGGGGCCAGTACAACAGTCGTGTTGACTATATCCTTTCGCCGAAGGATACGTTCTTTGCCCGGTATAGCCAGAACGGCGCGAACCTGTACCAGGCGGTGGGGATTTTTGGCCAGGCGGCTCTTCCCGGCTTCGGAGACAACTTCGTCAGTCCCACGAGGAACGCCGTCCTGTCGGACGCTCATGTGTTCAATTCAACCACCATACTGGAAGGGAAGATCTCCTTTTACCGGAACACGCCTTCGCTGACGCCGGAGCAACTGGGCAACGCTGTTAACGCCAATTTGGGCGTGCAAGGCGTGCGGCAGAACGAGCCGCTGAATCCCAACGTGGCTGGCTTCAACAATCCGGTATCCAACCCGTTCGCCCCAGAATTTTTCGCAGCTAACCAGTATCAGTATGTCTTAGGCCTGACGAAAATTCTCGGCCGGCACACGCTAAAGGCGGGCGGCGAGTACAACCGTCTGCAATTATTTGAAGTGGCGCCCCGCTACCCGCAGGGAGGATTCGATTTCACCGGTGCATTCACCACGAATCCAGCGGCTACGCTCGGATCTACCGGCAGACCCTTCGCCGACTTCCTCCTTGGCTTCCCCGCCTCCGCTCAGACCATCCGCGGCGATACGGCTGGTCAGCTCTTCCGTAACGTCTTCAGTTCCTTTTTCGTCGATACCTGGCGCGTCTCGAACAATCTCACGCTAGTGATAGGTCTTCGCCACGAGTACATCGGCAATCCGTACGACAAGTACGACCGCATTTCCAACTTCGATCCCGGACGGGGACTGTTGCTCGTTGCGAACAAGGACGGAGTGAGCCGGTCTACGATAAACAACGACGGCAATAATTTCGCGCCGCGCGTCGGATTCAACTACAACTTGCCGGGCTCCCGAATGACGATCCGCGGCGGTTACGGAATCTTCTATGACATCCTTCAGATGAATACCTTCAACGCTGTGCGCGCGAATGTGCCCTTCACGGAGTTTCGCAACTTTATTGTGGACAACGCGATTGGAAAAATTCCTACGGTGCCGGTGGAACAGGTGTTCGGCGCAGGTAGCGGCCAGGCCCCCAAACCTACCCTGTCGACATTCGATACGAATTTGCGGACGGGGTATCTGCAGAGAATGTCGCTGAATGTCGAACGCCAACTCCGCGGCAACCTGGTGGCCGATATTGGCTACGCGAGAGAGAAAAAGACAAAGTTCCTGTCCAGCCGCGATCTCGAAGCACCTGTCCAAAGAGGCACATTCATCCGGCCGTTCCCGCAGTATGCCGGCATTAGTCAGGGCGCGGGTTTCCAGGACGGCGACTATCATGCCCTGCTGGCGAAGCTGGAGAAGCGATTTTCGGCCGGTCTCAGCTTCCTTGCTTCCTACACCTTTGCCAAGGCGATCGACAACTCCTCCAGTGGCACAGGGGGAATCGGCGCGCCTGGCGATATCGGATACCAGGATGCCTACTGCTTCTCCTGCAATCGCGGGCGCTCTTCGTTCGATGTCCACCAGCGCATTGTGTTCAGTGGAATTTACGAGCTGCCCGCGCTGAAGAGCCTGCCCCTCGCCGCTCGTCTGGCGGCTGGTGGCTGGCAGATCTCGGGCATTTTCAGTGCTCAGTCCGGTTTCGCCTTCACGCCTGTCATTGCAGGAGACAACGCTCTCTCCGCCACCGGCAGCCAGCGCCCGGATGTCATCCTAGGCAGTGACCCCTTCGGCCCTGGAACTCGCACGCCATCCCACTGGTTCAACCAGAATGCGTTTGTACTGGCTCCGCGCGGGCAGTTCGGCAATGGCGGCCGGAACATTCTGAATGGGCCAGGCCTGATTAATCTCGATCTCGGCCTGATGAAGAATTTTCCGCTTACTGAAAGGGTTCGCCTCCAGTTCCGAGGCGAGTTTTTCAACCTTGCGAACCACCCGAATTTCCAAGCCCCGAACTCCACTGTGAATAGTACGTCCGTGGGAATCATCTCGGCAACCAACACGGAATCGCGGCAGGTACAGTTCGGCTTGCGGCTCGACTTTTGAGGATGGAAAAAGAATGGAGTAAACCAACCGGCGCTGTACAACAACGGTGTTTAATTCAGCGGCCTTCGGGGCGCCGGCTCCGGCTAATTGGGGCAGGGGCGGCCGCCGGTGGGATAGCGGTTATCGCGCTGTGGGCGGGAACGGATCTTCTCGCCGAGACGCCGCTTGCGCCTCATACCTATGCGGTTGAGATGCGGGACGGCGTTCACCTGGCCACCGTCGTCTACGGCGTTGCACCCGGAGTTCGTAAACCGGCACTGCTTCTACGAACTCCGTACAACAAACAAGCGGACGGCGCCGTGGCTTCCGCCAAGCGATTCGCTGCTGCCGGTTACGTTTCCATCGTGCAGGACACCCGCGGAGCGTTTGCCTCTGAAGGCAAGTACGTGCATTACAATAACGACGATCAGGATGGCTTCGACACTCTCGAGTGGATTGTCAAGCAATCCTGGTCCAACGGCAAAACCGGGATGTGGGGAAGTTCCCATCCCGGAGCGGTGCAATGGGTGGCGGCGGCTGACCGTGGTTACGGACTTGCCGCCATTGCACCCACAGCCGCCCCCAGCAGTTTCTATCACACGATGTACCAGGGCGGTGCATTGCGCCTGGGCCTCACTGCCGGGGCGGCCGTGTCCATCAACCCGCCGCCTCCAGGCATCACCGCCCCGAAAGACCTTACGGAAGCGCACTATCACCTCCCGCTCTCTACTCTCGATCAGCATATTGGCTGGTCGATGCCTTGGCTCAGGGCAGTGGTCGGTCATAATCGGCCAGACGGGTTTTGGCGTAGACTCAACGCTACTCCGGAGTTGCGTAACCTGAATGTCGCCGCCCAGATTGTCGTCGGATACTACGACCTGTTCTGTGCCGATAGTATTGATAATTTCATCCAGCTTCCTGAAAACGGCAGGAAGCAATTGATTCTCGGTCCGTGGGATCACAGCACCGTCGGACAGCAGGTTTCGGCAAATGTGGACTTCGGCCTCGAAGCAAAACTCGACCTGGCCGGGGAGAATCTAAAATGGTTCGACCGGTTTCTGAAGTCCGGTATAGCGGATAAATCGTTTCCCGCCGCCCGCTACTTCGTTATGGGAGATAACGCCTGGAGAGTGGCGAATCGCTGGCCACCCCCGGAAGCCGTAACGGCCTCGTTTTATCTGCACTCAGCAGGCAAAGCGAATACACGGAACGGCGATGGCAGCCTCAGCCGGAAACCGCCTGTTACCGATGAACGCGGCGATCAGGTTGCCTCTGACCCGGACCACCCTGTCCCGTCGGAGATCGAGAATGCCCCGAAGCCTTCGCGTTCCACTCCGTGGCGTCCGGTGGATCGCACTTCGATTGAGGATCGCCAGGATGTGCTGGTTTACACCGCTCCGGTTCAAAACACGCCCATCACCATCGCGGGCCACATCCTCGCTGATTTGTGGGTGAGCGTGGACGCAGCGGATGCGGACTGGACCGTGAAACTGATTGACGTGTCGCCCGGCGGCGCGGCGCGCGGCCTTGCTGAGGGAATTTTGCGTTCCAGCGCCCGCGGTCTGGAGAGTCAGCCCGCGCTATTGCTGACACCCGGACGCCACTACCATGTCACAGTCGACCTTGGTCACACGGCTGCGGCGATTCTTCCTGGACACGCGATCCGCATCGAGATAGCCGGAAGCGCCTTTCCAATGTTCGACCGGAATCTGCATACCGGCGAGGGACCCGCGGGTACCGCCAAACGAGTCTGCGTGCAAACCGTTTATCATGCGCCTCTCATGGCGTCGCGGATCTTGCTGCCTATCCTGTTGCCCGGCCGTAATCCTTGATCTTCAACGTTTCTCCACCTTTCAGCGCCGATTGATGCGCAATCACACCGGGCATTGTGAATGCGATGGCTTCCCAAACGTTCACCGCCGGATGCCGGTCTTCCACAATGGCCTGGATGAACTCGTTGGTGAGGAAAACGTGCGAGCCCCCGTGTCCCGATTTTACACGCAACGCTTCCGGCAAAGTTTCCCAATGATTAGGCTGTTTGTAAGGTTTCATTTCCACCTGTCCTTCCGGATAACCATTGGCATCGAGCGTGGTCTTCCCTCCGTTTAGAATCCTCGCGATCATGTCCGGGCTGCCTTCGGGCCGCTCCATCAGAAAAGAGGCTCGGTCGCCGTAAAACTGGCCTCTCTCGGTTCCGCCCGCGGCCACGTGCCAGAACACCGATACGCGGGACGAGTGACCTCCAGACGTCTTGAAAAACGCTGTCGTATTCCAGAACGGATTGCCGTATTGATTGCTGGCGAGAATCTCATGGTTATCGCCCCAGCCCACCGCCTGCACTTCCACTAATCGCTCACCCGTAACGGGCACAATCATGCCGGTGCAGTGCGTCGGGTAAAGCATTGGAGGTAAACCATAACGCCACGTGGGACTGCCGTGTTCGTCATACATGAGGGGAATCAGGCCTTCATGGTGATACTCGGCTTCCGAATAAAAAATGGTTCCGAACTCTTTTCTGGCCGCCATCTGGCGGCAGGTTATGATTTCCGGCCTGTAGTAGCTGGTTTCGGCCATCATATAGCGCAACCCCGTGGATTTCACGGTTTCCAGCAGTCTCTCAAGTTGAGCTACGGAAAGTCCGGCCGGCACGGCGCTAATCACATGTTTGCCGGCATTCATCGCTTCCACTGCCATCCAAACGTGCAGCGGCGCCGGCGTGAACACGGCAACCGCATCGAGTTGCGCCGTCTTCAGCATCTCCAGGTAATTGCGGTATTGATTCCCGCAGCGGTATACCTCGGAAAGGCGTTGCAACCGATCTGCGCGAACATCGCAAACCGCCTCCACCTTGCAGTCCGGGTGTAAATGCCACTGGAAGGAAGTTCCAAAACCTCCTCCGACCACACCTATCCGGACCGGTTTGTTCGCTTTCTTTTGCGGCTTGATAGTTTGGGCGGCTCCAGTGGCAGCCTGGGCGGCAGCCAAGGCTCCCACAAAACTCCTTCGAGACAGATCCATTAATTCACCTCCGGTGGAACGTTTCCGATTCGTCCGAACTCTAACATGTCTTTGGTGGAACTGGCGTCGACGAAATTCTTTTGTCCAACAATCTGAACAGAATATGCAGCGGCATTGAAACTTCACCGCCATCTTTCTACAATCGAAAAGTAATATTGGGAGATGCCGAATGAGTCTAGAACTGTTAGCGGGAGTCGGAGTTTCGGATGTGACGCCCCCGCCGGGCACGCCGCAAGGCGGGTGGGGTGCGCAAATCCATCAACGCTCCAAGGGCAACGATCTACCCCTCAAGGCGCAGGCTTTGGTTCTGGCGAGCGGCGGGGAACGCCTGGCGATAGTCGACGTGGACGCTATCGGATTCGACGAACCAATGACCGCCAGGATACTGGATGCCATCTCTCGTTTGACTGGGCTCTCGCATCAGAGAATTCGTTTCTCGTGCACGCATACCCACTCAGGTCCGAATACTTTCCGCCTTCCCATGATCCGCGAAGGTTTGGACATGGCCCTTTCGTATCTGGATCTTCTTCCCGGCCAGATCGCCGGAGCCGTCTGGCAGGCGATGAATCGTCTTCAGCCGGTTCGCGTCGGCGCGGCGCTGGGAGAGTCGGATATCAACGTTAACCGGCGCTGCCTTGGGCCCGGCGGAAAGACTTTTATTGGCTGTAATCCGGAAGCTCCCGCCGATCGAACCGTATCGGTGTTGCGCTTTGACGCGGCAGGCGGAGCGCTTGACGGAACACCGATTGCCTGCGTGCTTCATTACGCCTGTCATCCCACCACCATGGGATGGCAGAATGAATTTGTCACGCCGGACTACCCAGGTCAGGCGAAAAAGGTGGTGGAGGAGTCCCTGGGCGCCCCTTGCCTTTTTCTACAAGGCGCCACCGGCGATCTTGGACCCCGCCGGGGCTTTACCGGAGATTTGCAGGTTTACCGGCGGCTAGGCACCATCCTTGGACTGGAAGGGGCGAAGCTTGCCTGGAACATCGACACGATGCCGACGCGCTTGGAATTGCGCACCATTCAGGAATCCGGAGCTAGGATCGGGATTTACGATGAAGTTCCTCTGGAAACGCCTCCACCCGTTTT
>JANXXV010000385.1 GCA_025350445.1 Bryobacteraceae bacterium
GCCCCGTTTCGTACTCTTAAGGTGTCCCGCGTTGCCAGCGATTGCCGCGCCAGGTCGGAGATAACCCGGCCCAGTGTGATCCCTTGACGTCGAGCCAAATGCTTGGCGGTGGTAAGGAGATCGTCGTCGAGTTCCAGCGTGGTCCGCATATTGAGAACGTAACACATCCTGCATCACCATTGTCGATACGTGATGTATTTCGCTAGGTCAACATAAAACGAGGTCCTCCGTCCCTGTCGTTTTTGGTCTGAGGCACCTTTGCTTATGAAACAAAGACTTTATGAAACGACCCGTCGCCGCGACCGTCTTGCGCGAGGGAAAGTGGTACGTTTCCCAGTGCTGGGAATTCGACATCGCCAGCCAAGGTGAAACCAAAGCAGAAGCGCTTGCCAACCTGAAGGAAGCCTTCGAACTGCACTTTGAGACGCGGCAGGCATAGCGGCTTCTCAATATCAGTATGGTGGAGGTTGAAGTGGGGTCGAAAGTAAATGTAAGGCTGGATCGTTAGATACGCACCCAAGTCAAGTTTGTGCGCCGCTCCAGTGACGCCATCAACACCGCCCTGGGGCCAAGGGAACACCAGTTTCCCGCCTGCGCGTTACGCGGCATGCCCGGCTAATCGTTTGTCCGCCGGCAATGCCTGGAAGTCAGGGTTGCGCCAAATCCCGCAACATCGTCCATTCTCAAGCGGAATCTTCCAGTGCAAAAAAAAGGGCGGCCCGGTCTTTGCAAAGACCAGGCCGCCCGGCGGGATTCTCTCTTACCGTCCCAGGTAGTTGAAGATGACCGCCGCTACCGAGGAAAGACCCTTGGCGTTTGTCACCTTCACGTCGAACTCATAGCGGCCGTAGCTGGGAAGCTGAACCGTCGGCAGTGACGAATTCGCCCCCAGGATAACCCCATTGTTCGTGGGGTTCGTCCACGAGAAAGACAATGGCGAACCGGTCGGATCCGTTGAGGCGGAAGCATCCAGCACGACGCTCTTTTGCAACGTGTCGCCCTGGGCTTTGACCACCGCTACAGGTGAACTGGCCAGCGCGAAACCGGGAAGCACCTGCGTGCCTTCAATCTGCGAGGATTGCAACGCCGACGGGTTGTAGCCCAGGGAAGCAACGATGGTTTGGGCCACCTGCGTCGTCTTGACCGAACCGGTCCATGTTCCCGCCGGGATGGCCGGGTTCGAAACCAGCAGGATCACGTTGGTATCGTCGTTGGCGAAGCCGCCGTGCTCGGAAATCTTCTTCTTGCCACCCGTGTAAACGACTCCGACGTTGGGAGCCACAACGACGTCGGGGCTCCGCGAATCGACAGATGGCGAGTTAAACATCAAGCTCAGCGAATTGCCGGAGAAGATTTGGCCACCGCCAATGAGCGCCAGGTTCTTGGCAAGCATCTGGACCGCGTTCGCCGTTTGCGCTGAGTCCTTCAGCCAGATGAGGGATACATCATCTTCCGACGCTACCGCCACCATATCGCCGAGGATATCGCTGGGGGCTTTCTGCGCGGGACTATCGGAGGGGATGCGATTGATCGCCGCCGGATCAATCGGCGACTGACCGTGTTTCGCTGTAATGATAATCAGGGTCGACTGCAGCAAGCCTTGCTTAGTCAGTTCACTGACAAACTTTCCGATGGAGGCATCGACGAATTTGATTTCCGAGAGCAGGGCAGGGGAAGGCGTTCCGTCCGAATCGAGATATCCGCCGGTAACGCCAATCGCTTTTTCGTTCAGCTTCTGGCCGACGCTGACGGATTGAAAGTTCATTCCAAACGCCGTGGGGACGGGTGCGGCAGTCAATCCGTCATGCTTTTTGCCGTCGATCCAGTTCAGAACGGTTTGCACCTTGATCGAGTCGTAACACTGAATGTTCTGGAAGCTGGTTGTCCAGGCGGAGAGGTCCACGGCGGAGTCGAGGATCGTGGTGCAACCGGTGATATTCGGCAGCGCGATGACGTTCGAGTTGATTTCCGGGCTATAGAAATCGTCGACGCCTTTTCCGCTCGGTCCCTGCACGTAGTCATAGGCCGGGTGCTTGTCAGACCAGGCGGTATACCCGCCATTGGCCTTGATCACTTCAAAGAATGTGTTCGACCGCAGAAACTGATGGGGGTACACCGGAGCGCAACCATTCTTAGGGTCGCGCGGAAGATAAGCGGCGTTGATGCCGCCGCCTCCGTCAAGCTTGGTTAAGTCGATGTCGATCTGCTCATCGAAGCCCACTTGGGTTCCCACCGTACCGGGGCAAAGATTGGCGCCGCCAATGATGCCGTAAGGCGTGGTGGTGGATGGCGGAGAGAGCGCACGGTCGTAGCTGACATCGTAGAAGAAGCCCGAATTGCGGGACGAAGCCCCCGTGAGTAGCGCGGCCAGTCCCGGAAACGAATCTGACGGCTTACTTGATGATGCCTGTAAATAATTAATGCCGGTCTTTCCCAGGGCGGCAAGGGCAGGGCAGGTAGGCGTACCTGGCGTTCCTCCAACTCCGGCGATGCAATTGCGATAGTCAAGCGCGTGCATACCATCGACGCTGATCAACAAGACACGTTGAACAGGGCCGGTCTGTGCCAGAAGCGCAGAGGCGGCGGTTGCCGCAAAAAGAGCGCAGCGCAAGGTTGCGGCCGCGGACGGAATTCTCATGTATCGGTTTCTCCCGCCGTTCAGTATCACACGATGATCTTTAATATCGCGTTAAGAATCCATGAATATTTCAGAACAAATCGGTCAACAATTGCGGCAGTAGCCAATCGGTTTTCCGGCCGGGTCAACTTTCCACTCCATCGGGATTGGAATTCGCTATATTGAGCAGGTGCCATCCAGTGTGCCTCAGTTCATCCAGCGTCGGCCGGGGCACGTCGCCTTTGCCGTCGCTGCGTGCGTCGCTATGGTTTGGGCTGGCTCCGCGTTCTGGAGGGCGAATCGCGCGCTAAACGAATCGTCGACTGCCGTCGCCGCCGAGTCCCAACTGGCCTTCACCGACGCCCGGCTAGTCCGTCCCCTACCCGCCGGCGTAGAGCCGCTGAACACTCCAAACGCCTACCGCGACGCCACCAGCTACCAAGGCCGCCTGTATCTCTGCGGCCCAACCGGACTCTTCTCCTTTAACGCAGACGGCTCCCCCGCCGCCAGTTACCGCGCCGGCATCGAATTGCCGCCGGCGCCGTTAATCGGCATGGCAACCGGCCTCGCTTCCGATTCCACCGAACCCGAACTGTGGATCGCCACCGCCGGCGAAGGGCTGCTCGCCTTCGATGGCCGCGCTTTCCGCCAAATACGCCCGCGCGACGCCGAACCCCGCACCCTCACCAGCATCCTGCCGCTCTCCACCGGCCAGATTCTGATCGGCACCGAAAAGAAAGGCGTGCTGGTTTTCGACGGAGAAAGCCTGACTCAGTTTCATCCGGCGCTCGCCAACTTCCACGTAACCGCGCTCTCCGGCCGGGATGCGGACGTATGGATCGGCTCGCTAGACCGCGGCGCTCTCCACTGGCACGCCGGCCAGGTGGACAAGTTCGCCGATGCCGCCGTGCTACCCGATCCGCAGGTCCTCTCGCTGGCCACTAGTGGAGCCTCCGCCTACGTCGGCACTGCGTTAGGTGTTTCCGAATTCAAAAATAATCGGTTCGAACGTGCGCTGGCGAAGGGCGTTTTTGCGCGTACATTATTAGTGCACAAGAATCTACTCTCGGTAGGAACTCTGGAGCAAGGCGTACTGGAAATTCCCCTCGAAGCCAAGCGGCCCCGTCCGGGTTCGGCCTATGCCGACCCGCTGCAGGCGGAAATCACCCGCCTGTTGCAGTTCGATGACAAGGTGTACGCACTGGCCGAAGACGGTCTATACTCCATCAATGATCGCGGCGCCTGGAAGCCCGTCCTCCATCGTCCCGGCGCAGTGCTCTCAGATCGAAACATTTCCGCCCTGTCCCTTGACCGCGCTGGCCGCTTGTGGGTCGGGTACTTCGACCGCGGCCTCGATGTTCTCGAAAGCAACTTGCAAAAAGCCACCCACTCGGAAGACGAGCATGTGTTCTGCGTGAATCGCATTGTGCAGGACGATGCAAGATCGTTAACCGCCGTCGGCACCGCGAACGGCCTGGTGCTGTTCGACGCAGCGGCGAACAAGAAACAGGTGATCCTCCGCGCCGACGGATTGATTGCGAATCACGTCACTGACATCGTGGTGAATGCCGATGGACTGACCGTTGCTACTCCCGCCGGCCTGACGTTCGTGGACCGGGCCGGCACACGCAGTCTCTACGCCTTCCACGGTTTGGTGAACAATCACGCGTACGCGCTGGGCCAATCGCGGAACCAACTGCTGGTGGGCACGCTGGGCGGCCTGTCTATCCTGGAAGCGGGCGTTGTCAAAGCCAGCTTCACCACGTCGAACTCCGCGCTGAAACAGAACTGGATCACGGCCATTGTTCCCTCGGCCGGCGGCTGGTTCGTTGGCACCTACGGAGCAGGCGTGGTCGGTATGGACGCCACCGGCGCTTGGCAGAACTTCTCCGACATGCCTAAACAGACCGAGATCAATCCAAACGCAATGGCTACCGCGAATGACCGCGTCTTCGCCGGAACACTGGGCAAAGGCCTGCTTATCTACCGCCCTTCGCAAGGCCGCTGGACAACATATACAACAGGACTGCCGTCGCTCAACGTGACCGCGCTCGCCAGTGCCGGAGGATTTCTCTACGTAGGAACCGACAACGGGCTAGTCCGCATTTCCGAGGCCAATCTTTGAAGCGCACTCTTGCATTTCTGCTCGCTCCTTCTCTTCTGCTCGCGGAGGCCGGCGTGCTGATTCCGTCGAACCTGCAGCAGCCTGACCCTACGGTGTTATCGCTGGCCGAAATGAACATTCGCATTCGCATCGATAATCATCACGCGCGAGTGGAAACCAGGCAGATCTTCGCCAGCCACAGCGGCGCCGTGCTGGAAGGCAATTACACATTCGCCCTTCCCGGCCGCGCGTTGATTTCCGATTTCGCCATCTGGGACGGCGTAACCCGCATCCCCGGCGTGATCCTGGAGCGCAAGCAGGCAGCGGAAATTTACAACATGGCGAAGATGCAAACCATCGATCCGGGCCTGTTGCAAATGGGCGAACGCGATGCCGACCAGGTGAATCGCTCCGCGGTATTCAGCGCGCACATCGTCCCCATACCGCCCTTCGGATCCAAGCGCGTGGAATTGGAATATCAGGAGCGCCTCCAAACCGAACAGTTGCAGACGCTGTTCGCTGTGCCGCTGCGGCCAGACGCCTACCGCGCGCAATCGGTGGCGCACTTGACCATCTCACTCGAGCTCACTTCGCCCCACGCGATGAAAGATTTTGAAATCGTCGGCAAGGCGTACCCGCTGCAAGTGAAGGAGCGCACCCCGAATCGCGTGACCGCGGAGTTCGACGGGCGCAACGTGTCGCTGAGTGAAGACCTGGCCATCAAGTACACTATCGATCCGGCGAAACGCGACACGCTGGAGGTTCTAACCTATAAAGAAGGACCAGGCGAGCCCGGCTTCTTTGAAGCTTCGGCGGTCATCGGGCCAAGCGCAGCCGCGAAAGACGGGCCGAAACGCACGGTCATTGCGCTGTTCGACGCATCGCTCTCCATGCAGTGGGAAAAGCTGGAACGCAGTTTCCTGGCACTGGATAAACTGCTGCGCTCGCTTCGGGCCACTGACAGCTTCAACGTTCTGCTGTTCAATTCCGAAGTCGTCAAATTTTCGCCGGGCAGCGTTGCTGCGGCTCCTGACGCAGTGGACAAAGCGCTAGCCTTCGTACGCGCCAGCCGTCTCCGCGGCGGCACCAATCTGGAAGCTGCTTTGAAGCAGGCAGCGGACGCCGCAGCCACGGCGCAGGGCGGGGAATCGTACATCGTTTTGTTAAGCGACGGTGACGCCACGCGCGGGGCTAACATCCAAAATGTGAAGATTGCGGACTCCTATATCAGCCGCGTCAAGCAAATCAAGAACACTCCACGAACTTACGTCTTCGCCGTCGGCGATGATGCGAACATGCCGCTGCTGAAAATGCTAACGAGAGGCAACGGAGTTCTCGAGTGGGTTCGATCGACGGAGCCCGCGGACTTCAAGCTGGACGCGTTTCTGGCGAAGATTGGCCGGCGGCCGATAGAGTCATTGACGCTCACAGCAGACCCCGCCGCGAATTTCAGCATGGTGTATCCGTTGGAAGCCAATACTTTCCCCGGCTCCATCGCCTCGTGGGTAGGTCAATATAGGAACCCGATGCCGCAAGCCAACTTCACCGTCCGCGGCAACCGCGATGGCTCAGCCTTGCAGATGCGAACCACCGTGCCACTGCCCGCGCAGAGCGTCACGCATCCGCAACTGCCCCGCACCTGGGCGAAAGCGCGGGTGGACGCGCTGCTGGAAAAGATCGAACGCGAAGGCGAAGACCGCGCGGCGATCGATGAAATTATCCGCCTCTCGCGCAAGTACAAATTCGTGACGCCTTACACTTCCTTCTTAGCCGCTCCGCGCGCGTTGCTCCGGCCCCGGCTGATTCGCCCCGGCGACCCTGTCCTGCGCGTACACACCGACGAGTCGATTACATCCGTGGTTGCCATGTTCCCGTTCGGCCTGGTAAAGAAGCTTCGTTATTTGAAGGACGAAGACACGTGGCAAACCAGATTTCTGGCCCCGTCCGATCTCGCTGACGGCATCCACGAGGTCCGTCTGATGCTGCGCGATAAGGAAGGCCGCGTCTTCCGCGAATCGAAAACATTCGTGATCGCCAGCAAGCCTCCCGCCGTCAAGATCCGGCTTGAGAAGACGCAGTTCCACCGTGGTGAAACAGTGCGCCTGCGAGCCAGCGCTTCGGAATCTTCGCGTACCGTGGTGGCGCGAATGTACGGCATCACGCCGGTGAATCTGCACTGGAGCAGCGCCGCCGGAGCCAACGCGGCCGACCTCATCATTCCCGCGCACCTGCCCGCCGGCCGCTACCCGCTGACAGTTTCCGCGGAAGATTTCGCGCACAACATTGGAACGCAGGAGGTGATCATTGAAATCCTCCCGTAAGCTCTACATACTGGCCGCCTTCATCGCAGTGGCCGCTGCCGCGCGCGCCGAGCTCAGGGAATGGGTCCAGTTCGTCCAGGCCAACAACCCCATCGAGGCCATCTTCTTTAAGACCGTCACTCTGCCCGCCGGTCCGGTGCTCTCGCTGCGTCCGCCGATAGAAACCGTGGCCGGTCTTTCCAGAGCCATCACCGCGGCACCGCAGCAGACGGAATTACTAAGCCTCCGAGCTCATGAAGAAGAGCAGCTTTTGGACTTCTCCGCGGCAACAGCCGACTGGCGCAATTACGCCGCCGCATCGGCTGACAAGTTTCAAGGGCAGGTATCACTAGCCGATTTCTACCATCGCCGCTTGCAGCCAGCCGAAGAATTGCAAGCTCTGGCGGCAGCCCGCGGCATGTCTGCATCCGCGGAAGAAAAGTTTACCGAACCCGCGCAGCAACGCTCGTGGAAACTCTTCGATCGCTCGCTGGCGTTGGCAAGCGCGCAAGCACTCCCCGCCGAGGCGGCCACCGGAATCTATCGGGACTGGCTCGGGCGCTATCCAGCCGAACCGTCCGTCTACACCCGCTTCTTCGACTTCCTGAACACCACCAACCAGCTTGCGGCAGCCGAAGCACTGCTCACTGACTACCAGAGGGCGTTCCCGGCCGACCTGGCCTTTCCGTTGCGCGCCCGAGCCACCATCGCGCAGCAGCGGGGAACCGCGGCGCAGGCGGTAGCCATCTACGATGGCGCTTTCCAGCCGCTATGGCCACCTGCCGTGATGGCGAACTACTTCGCGCTGCTTGCCGAAACACGTGGTCTGCGCAAGTATTTAGAAAACGCGCGCAATGCCGCCGCCGCAAATCCAGCGGACATCCTTCCGGCAACGCGCCTTTTCTACTACTATCAGCAACAAGGAAATTTACCGCAGGCCGAACGTGCGCTGCTGGAATACCAGGCACGCAAGCAATCCTTCACCGCGGACGAACGTTATACGTTAGCCAAACTCTTTGAGGCTGTCCATAGCTATAGCGCCGCGGCGAAGAATTATTTCGCGTTAGCCAATCTGCAAACCGCAACCTCCGCGCAGACTGAGAGAGGTCTGTCCGGCCTGATCGAAATTCTGTTCACCGCGCCCGAGCAGCCAATCCAAATAGGCGCGGGCGATCTTTCTTACTATAAAGAAGTCGCCACCATGGACCCGTACCCCGGCGCGCTGAACGGTTTTCTTTCTCTGCTGTTCAACACGACTAGCCCGGGCAGAAACTTCGCGGAACAGGAACAGGCTTCGGTGGCCTATTTTCACCGTGCCAAAGCTTCCGAATTCCTCACCGCATTCGATTCCCGTTTCCCGAAATCGGAAGACCGTCCACGTCTGCACGCGAAGCTGATCGAAGCCTATGCAGCCTATGGGGACAATGACGGCGTAGTGCGCCAAGGCAGTCAATTTCTCACCAGCTTTCCCAATGCCGGCGAACGCACGGACGTCTCGCTGGCGATTGCCGATGCCCACGCCCGCCGCAAGCAAACCAAAGAAGAGTTCGCGGTCTACGATGCTCTGCTGAAGGAATTGGGCGCCGCGGCCGGCGGCATGCCCATCGGTGTGGTGCCGGCGAAATCAGCTGCGGAGACAGCGCCATCACCCGACGGACAGGAAGAAAGGAAGCCCGCGGCCTCTCCAGCTCGATCTCCAAACTACGCCAGGATTCTTGATCGCTACATCGGGCGTCTGGTCTCGTTGAAGCGTCCCAAGGATGCCCTCGCGCTTTACCGCGGCGAGATCGACCGCAACCCGAACGACCCGGGACTTTACGAACGGCTCGCGGTTTTCCTCAACCAGAACAAGCTGGCCGCCGATCTGGAACAAACCTATATCCGCGCCACGCAGCAGTTCCAAGACCGCACCTGGCATCACAAACTGGCGCGCTGGTACTTGCGGCAAAAGCAATCGGCGCAATTCGACAAACTGACGAAGGACATCGCAGGCGTCTTCACCGGCACGGACCTTGAAACATACTTCCGGGAGGTAATCGGGCAGAGCACGATCGACCCTCTGTTGTACCGGCAAGTGAATCTGTACGCGTATCAACGCTTCCCGCACGACATGGTCTTCGTCAAGAATTTGTTGCGAGCCTACACCACCAAAGGCACGGTGGACAACGCCGCTTGGGAACGCCTGCTGCGCAACAACTGGTATTACGATGAAGCGCTCCGTTCGCAGTTCTTCGAATACCTCTCGCGCAGTAACAAGCTTGACGCTGAGCTAGCGGGCCTTCGCCGTCTCACCGGCGCCACTGCTTCCGACCGTGCCGCCACCCAGGTCATAGCGGAGGCGCAAGCATGGAGTTGTCACTTTGAAGAAGCCGCACCGCTGCTGCGGACCATCGCCCTCAATTACCCTGCCGAAGCCGCGCTCGGCGATCGCACTGCGTCTATACACCGGTCGCTTCTGGGTACTGACGCCGCTGCCGCTATCGAAGACAAGCTGAGCCGCGCCAATCCGCGGGACACGCAAACACTCACGCGCATCGGTGAGATTTACGCCGATAAAGAACAGTTCGACAAAGCCCGCGCATACTGGAATCGCATTGCCACAGTGGAACCCGGCCGAGCCGACGGCTATCTGGAAGCCGCCACTGTTTTCTGGGACTATTTCCTATACGACGACGCGCTCCGCCTGATTGCCGACGGACGCAAGCAGTTCAAACAAACGGCGCTGTTCGCCTTCGAAGCCGGGGCTATCCACGAAAGCAAGCGCGACTACCCGAAGGCCATCGCCGAATACATGCAAGGCGCCGGCGAGGCGTCTCCTTCGCAAGCGCGGCTGTTGTTGCTGGCGCGCCGTCCGGCACTTCGCCCCATCATTGAGGATGCAACGCAGAAGCTGGCGGCCGGCCCCAATCCCGCCGTGTCCGCCTTCGCGCTGCGCGTGGCCGTTCTGGAAAATCAGGACCGGCTGCCCGAGCTGACCGGCTATTTATCCGCGGTCGCGAGTGCCGCAAACTCCTTGGAGCTTCTGGCACGCATCGATACCATAGCTGAACGGCAAGGCTTTGACGGCGTTCGTGAGCAATCGCTGAACCGGCAGATTGCAATCACCACTGATCCTGTCGATCGCATGCGCCTCCGCCTTAGACTGGTCCGTTTTTACGAATCGAAGCCGGACGTTAACGCAGCTGCCCGAACCATCGACGCCGTTTATAACGACAATCCGCAAATCCTGGGCGTGGTCCGCGCGGCGGTAGATTTTTACTGGCGAAACAAACTAGGCAAGAACTCCGTTGACGTCCTGGAACGCGCCGCCGCCATTGCTAATGCCGCGCTGAAGCGCTCGTTCACCCTTGAGGCCGCGCATAAAGCTACGGAAAGTGCCGACTATCAACGCGCTCGCCGCTTCCTGAATCCCATGCTGGCGGCGGAGCCAATCGCATCGGACTTAGTGGCGGCGATGGCCGATACGTATGCCCGCGAAGGGGACGACAAATCGCTGCGCACGTTCCTGGACGCCAGTTTGCAAAAGGCCGGCAAGACGGAGCAATCCACCGCGATCCGCCGCAGCCTGGTGCCGGTGCTTACGCGACTGAAAGATTATCCGGCCGCTACATCCCAATACATCGAGATCATCAATCGCTACCCGGAAGATCCGGGGGTTGTGCAGGAAGCGGCCGCTTATGTGCGCAAGAACAGCCGCGTGCAGCAACTAAGCGCGTACTATGAAAAAGCTGTTGCCGATTCGCCGCGCGATGCCCGCTGGCCCATGGTGCTGGCCCGGCTGAATACAGAGTTGGAAAACTTTCCCGCGGCGGTGGAGGCGTATAACCGTGCGATTGCCTTGCGGCCGGACCGGACCGATCTTTACACCGCGATGGCTTCGCTGGAAGAGCGCTTGCTGCATTTCGACAACGCGGCGAAGGCCTATACAAAGTTGTATGAGCTCACATTTCACAATCCGCAGTGGATGGTGAAGCTGGCCGAAACCCGCGCCCGCCAATCGCAACCGGATGCGGCCGTCAAAGCGCTCCGCGCGGCCTTCCTGGACGGAGGCTCCACAAAATCGCAGGATTACTTTGAAGTGGCGCGCAAGCTGGAGTCCTGGAATATGCTGCCGCAAGCGAAGGAGTTCGCCGGGCAGGGTCTGAAGTCAGTGTCGAAAGACGATTTCGAAGCACTGCGGTTTTACGTCCATCTAGCCGCCCGTCTGCGAACGTACGATGCAGCCTATCAATTGACGGCGAAACTGATTCCGCCGGAAGTGCGACTTGCCTTAGCCGACGAGATGGCCACGGTAGCCAGGCAATACTTTACTCCTGAAGAACGCACCGCCTTCGGAGCGTTTCTGCAAAAGATCCGCGTCCAGCCTCCTGCTATGGATTTGACCGCAGCCGCGCAAACAGCCGGCCTCGACGATCTTTCAGTCCGCTGGCTGCAGGCGGCGTTGATCGGGAAGCCTAATGCCGAATCCAAAGATCAACTGCTTCCGAGGCTGGCGGCATTGCAAGGCGCCCGCATGCGCTTCGACGATTTAGGCAAAGCGATAGAAGCCTTTTGGAAGGCCTACCCGCAGGACGACGGAAAAGATCAATTGCTGGTGCAGGCCGCCGAGGCATACCACCAGGCTGGAAGTCCCCGCGAGGAACTGCGGGTCTTAACGCTGCTGAATGATCGCGGCATGCTCTCCGGACCATCCGCGCAGCGCTTCAGCAAATTGCTCCGCGCCACCTCGCCGGAAAAGCTGGTGGCACTTGCGCAAAGCGGCAGGTCAGACGAACTTCGCGACGGCGCAGCCACCAGCGCAATCTCCGGCACGGATGCCGCCTTGGCACTGCGCGCCATAGCCGCGCGCGGCACTGGTCTGCCGGCAGTCTGGACGAAGGCGTATACCGCACTGGCCGGCCTCTATTTCGCCCGCACCACCCCTGAGGTTGATGCCGCCTTTCAATCTGCCCTGGGACCAAATACCATTGGCGAACAACTGGGACATCCAGTGGCCCGCGATCGGCAATTGGCTGGCGACCAGTGGTTCTATTACGGTTCGCGTTACGGCGAATATCTGGCTGTTACCAAGCAGCCCAATGCGGACGACTATCTTCCGGCAGCGTTGGAGGGCACGCCCGCCAACGGCGGAGCGTACTTTAAGCTCGCTGAATACTATCGCGAATCCGGCGCTGCGGCAAACGCACTGGAAGATTACGGACATGCTTTGCAGTTCAATCCAAACCGCGGCGACGTCCACAGCCGCATCGCGGAAATTCTTTGGGCACAAGGAAGACAGGACGAAGCCAGAGCCCATTGGAAGCTGGCGTTCCAAATGTTCGCCGTGCAGCAGGACCTGCGGCGCGTTCCGGAGAGCTTCTGGAACGACGTGCAGTCCACGCTGGAAGCGGTAGGCAAATATAAAGTACTGGCCGATGTGCGGCCCGATATCGACCGCCTGCTTCGAACCTATATTTATCGCAACGGTCTATACCGCGTGGATCCTCTGCTGCAGGGAGTATTAGCGGCGTCACCGACTCCTGCCGAAGGAATCCGTTGGATCACCGACCTCTCACGCCGCGCCACCGATCCGGTCAATTTCCTGGGCGTCATCGTGTCCGCCGAATGGCTGCCTGCGTCCGGCAAGGAGATTGTATATCAGAGGCTTCTGGAAACGGCTGACCTCAAACTTTCACAGGCACGCGGGGATGCCCGGCGTGACGCGCTACAGAATAAGCGCCACTATCAGTTGGAATGGATCGAGTCGCTGGTCAGCGCGAAGCAGACCCAACGCGCGCAAGCTGCCCTGGCCACGCTGGACTCCGATGCAATGCGCGAACAGCCCGATCCAGTAATTTCACTGGAGGTAAGGACCGCGGCCCAATCCGGCGCTCTGGAAGCGCTGCTGACCCGCTATGCTGCAACTAAACCGCCGCTCGATCTGCTTCGCAACAGCGCCGGTACACTTCGAACGGCAGGCGATGCAGCATCGGCCCGCCGCGTTCTGGAGTTTGTTTACACAACGGAGCTGGAGGCGTCTTCGCCCGCGCCGCCATCGTTCCTGGGCCTGGCTGAAGTGCGTCTGGAAAATCAGGACGCGGCCTCGGCGGTGGTTCTTCTGTACCGGATGACGCTGGTTTCCGGCGAGCCCTTTGAAAATCTGGAGGCGGCCTCGGCGTTATTAGAAAAGTTCGGCCGCACGAAAGAAGCGATAGATTTCCGCACCACCCGTGCCCAAGCGGCCCCGTGGGACAAAGCGTCGTTAGTAGCGCTTCAATCGGACACAGGTGACGCCGCGGAGCTGCAGACGCTTGCATCCGCGGCTGATACCCCGTATGCGAATCGCGTCACTGCGGCTTCGATGCTATCGAAGCTTTCCGCTGCCAAAGCGCCACTTGGTTCCGGTGAGTTGGATCTGCTGGCAGCCAGCGCTGCCATTGATCCAGCGGCGGCCGAGCGCCCCTACTACTGGCATGCCCGCATGAAGGCCGCCGCACAACCGGTAAGCAACGACGTAAAGGCGAGGTTGCTTCGTGGCGCGCTGGAAATCGACCCGCAATCGAATCAGCCCCGGCTTCCCTTGTTCCAGGCGGCGGTGGCGCTGAATCGTAATCAGACCGCCATCGGCGCGCTTATGCCGCTCGCCCGAAGTCAGCAGAAGTTTGAACTGGAATCCGCCGGCAATCTTAAATTTCTCAGCGAAGAGTTCCTCTCCTCCACATTTCTACCCGCCAAGGATCGTGCGCGGATCGCCCGCGAAGCGGCAGGCGTGTTCCGCAAGCTGGATGCCCCACAGCCTGCACTCACACTGCTGCGCATCGCGCAATACCTTGATCCAACGGCGCAGACCGGCTTGGCCGCCTTTGAGGCAGAGCAAAAACGGCTCGCGGAGAATGAACTGCGCCGTCCCGTCATCACTAAGAATCTGGAACAGGAGCGCAACGTGCGTCCGCGCCTATGAAACTCAAAATCGCCATCGGAACGGCAATGGCCCTCGGCGCGTGGCTGCTGGCGCAGGCCCTACAATCCACTCCGCCCCTTTCAACATACTTCCCGCAGGGGCCCTTGCTCTATGTGGAAGCACACGATTTCACCCTGCTGCTGCGCGATTGGAATGCGTCGGCGGAGAAGCGCCTCTGGCTGCGCAGCGACAATTATTCGGTCTTCTCCCGCACTCGTCTTTTCACGCGCCTGGCGGACGCGCAAAATGAATTCGCCGCCGCTGCCGGACTTACGCCGGACATGTCGCTGGTCAATGCCCTGGCAGGCACTGAATCGGCGGTGGGCATTTACGACATCGGTAAACTCGAGTTTCTCTACATCACTCGACTTGCCGGCGCCCGTGCCGTGGAAACCGCACTTTGGAAAACGCGCACCAGCTACGAGTCACGCTCCGTTGCGGGACAGGCGTATTATGTCCGCGTGGATAGGCCTTCCAAGCGCGTTGCTGCGTTCGCATCGGTCAACGGGTTACTGCTGCTTGCCACCCGCGAAGACCTGATCGCCGGAGCCTTGACCCTGCTAGCCAATCAACCAGGCCTCGCAATGAAGGACGAAGGCTTCTTCACCAGCGCCACCAAAGCAGCCAAAGGGCAAGGCGAAATCCGCATTGTGATGAACCTGCCGCCGTTGCTGGAAACTCCGCACTTCCGTTCCTATTGGATTCAACGAAACACTCCCATGTTGAAGCAATACACCGCGGGCATCGCGGATATTTTCCGTGAGGCGGCGCAGATTCGTGAAGAGCGCGTTCTACTCCGCGCGCAAGCCACCACCGCGGCTTCGGAATCCGCCGTTGCGCAGATCGCCGCCTACGTTCCGAATACTGCGGGACTCTACCGCGCCTGGGCCGCCCCCACCAGCGCCGAGGCAGCCGGCTTGGTCTACAGCAAGATCTACAGCCCGTCGGTCGGAGCGGCGCCGCCTTCCGAACGCGCACCCCGCGCCGCGCCGGCTGATGAAACATCCGGCAGCGAAGCGGACCTTGAAACCAGAATCGACCAGCAACCGCTGGATCTGGGCGACCGCAATCAGCCCTACCTCGACCTCCGCGCGAAGCTTGATCCCATTCAGCTCGAGGCGATGTTGGAAGTCCAATCGAGCCGCACTTTACCGGACGGTGTGTTCGTCGTGAACCCGCGGGCAGTCGTTCTGCTGGCGGCAACAGACTGGGATGCCAACGCCATCCGCACCGAGTTCTCCCTGGCCCGCGGACGCGTATTGATACTTGCCGACACCAGGCAGATGCTGGACGCAATCACGCAGAAGCTCTCCGTGCAACCAATCCCGCAGGCCGCCGCCAGCTATTCGGCAACGTTCCGCCTGACGCAGGAACTGACGCCCTACACGAAGATGATGCGCTTAATCGATCATTCGCAAGCACCCGAAGCCGCCGGCACAGAACCGCGGTTCTTTTCACAAAACGTAGCTAGCCTCGGCCGCGCGCTAAGCCGCATGGAAACCGCCAGCATCGTAGTGCACGACACTGGAGCGTCGCTTCCGCAGACTATTATCTATAAGCTCACCAAATGACGCCGAGGACAACGAGCTATAACCTTATTTACCCGGGCACGGCGCGCGCCCCCGTCCGCGCTGCCCGTCTCTCCAGATGACACCCGCACTCGCTTTCCTGCTGCTGGGCACGCTCTACGATCAATCCATCGAAAAGCTGCTCGACACGCAGTTCCGCAACCCTGCGATATCGTACATCCTGCTTGATACCGCCACAGGCACACCAGTCGCAAAGCGCTGGAAAGATGCGGACCGGCCGATTCCCGCAGGGTCGTTAGTGAAGCCGTTCGTAGCGCTAGCCGCGGCTTCCAAGGGAGTGTTCCCCACACTCACGTGCGATCCAAAACAGTGTTGGTTAAAAAAAGGCCACGGCGCCATTGACGTTACCGCCGCAATCGCGCACTCTTGCAATTCGTATTTCCTGCAACTTGCACCACGCGCGAATCCGGATTTCCTCAGCCGCTTCGGGCTCGCTCCGCCGCCTGCAAATGCGTCCGCGCAAACATGGATCGGCCTGGGCCGTGAATGGCAACTCTCGCCGCTCGCAATCGCACGCGCCTATGGCCTGCTAGCGTCATACCCGGAAGCTGCAGCCATCCGCAAAGGCATGATGCAATCCTCGCAATCCGGCACCGGCCGCGCCATTGGAACCAAGGCGCTGGTGAAAACCGGCACCGCCGCCTGCGCGCATCCGGCCGGCCAACCGGGCGATGGATACGTCGTCGCCGTGACCAACGGCTATACGCTGCTGGTGCAAATGCACGGCGTACCCGGCGCAAGCACGGCCGCAACCGCGGGTAAGATGCTCAGCGCCATACTCAGGGGCAAGTGAAATGCTTTTCCTCGCAGTCATCACCGTAAAGATCGGAGTCTTCGGCCTGTTCCATCCAACGCACCTGACGGTGAAAGCCCTGCCGCGGCAAGTGCTGCTGGTCAATGGGACGCCCCGGCACGCGGCAGATATCGCCGCACCGGCGCGGATCACGGCTCGGGACGGCGGCCCAACCGATTTCCTCCTCGGCATACCCGGCAAGATCCAGCGCAACTTTCGCGGAACGCTCTCCATCTCAACCGTCGGCAACGAACTGATCCCCGTCATCACCATGGACCTCGAGCAAGCCGTAGCCGCGGTGGTCGCCGCCGAATATCCGGAAGGCACACACATCGAAGCCTTGAAAGCGGCAGCCGTGCTGGCACGTTCTTACTACCAAGTGCCCCGCAGGCGCCACACGAATTTCGATTTTTGCGACACCACCCATTGTCAGTTTCATCGCTCCCCACCGTCTCCGCAAAATCCCGCAATCAAAGCGGCACAGGAAACCGCGGGGATCACCATTGCATACCAAAATCAACCCTTCGCCCCGCTCTATTCAGCCAGTTGTGGAGGCCAAACAAAAACGGCAGCCAGCGTCGGGCTGCAACCAGACCCATACCCATACTTCGCCGTCGATTGCCCGGCGTGCCGTCGCAACAGCCGCGCGTGGACGCAAAGCATCGCGACGGAAATCATTCCCACCGAACAGTTCCGGCTCGCGCGGAAGATCCCCAGCAACAACTACACCGTCGACAAAACCACAGGCGTCATAAGCGGCCGCGGGGAAGGACACGGTGTCGGCCTCTGCCAGTCAGGCGCAGCCGCCATGGCCGCCGGCGGAACGTCATTCCGCGATATCCTCAATCACTACTACCCCAATACAATATGTTTCCGTTCATCGCAGCCTTAGTCCTCACGCTTCCCGGCACGCAGCCGCTTACTGAAACAGGCGTCCTCTGGGAAAAAATGTTGGCCGGGATCGAACGTTATCTCGATCGAGCCTTGGCCGGCAACAAACCAAGCCCGGCAAAGCCGGAGACCATTCAAACGCTGATTGGCGCAGTCGATCCCCGAATCGCGTTCACTGAAATCGAAACAAAGCCATACGCCGCGGGTGTCCAAAGCGCTCGCTGGCCAGTGCTGAAAGGCGTCGGCGCCGAAGGGCTGCTACTCATTCCCAAGCAGCAGCCAACGTCATACATCATCGCCGTCCCCGACGCCGGCATGAGCCCGGAATCTTTGGCATCCCGACTCAACGAACCGCACGGCAAAATCCTAATCCCGCTGATCATCGATCGCAACTCGACATTTTCCGGAAACCCGGCTATCGGAAAGATGACCGGCCAAAGCCATCGCGAGTACATCTATCGCATGGCCTACCAGACCGGCCGCCACATCATCGGCTACGAAGTGCAAAAGGTTTTGGCCGCCGTAGACTACTTTGCGGTGTCCAATCCGCACCTGCCAATCAGAGTGATCGGTTACGGCGAAGGCGCAGTCATAGCCCGCTACGCCGCCTTCATCGACTCCCGCATCACCAAAGCCGAATTGTTCAACTACCCCGATCTCAACGTCCCCCTCTGGCAGCAGCCCATGGACCGGAACATCTGGTCGATCCTGAAACAGCAAATGCCGGCTCCGATTTCAAAGCCCGCGCCGCCACCGGCGGGTAACCCGATCCCCGAACTCAACCCGGATCAAGCTTCGGCCCGCATGCACCGCCAGTTCGATCAGATGGTCGATTTCACCCAGGCTTTAGTCCGCGCGTCGCCAATCCGCCGCCGTGAATTGTGGGCGAAGGCAGACCCGTCATCCACCGAGCGCTGGCAGGCCACCACGGACTGGTACAGAAAATATCTGTATGAAGAAATCATCGGCAAGATTCCCGATCCCGAAGAACCGATGACGGCGCAAACCCGCCGCGTCTACGACAACGTTTTGTTCACCGGCTATGAAGTGGTGCTGCCGGTGTGGAAAGACGTCTTCGCCTCAGGCATTTTGCTCATTCCGAAAGACATGAAGCCTGGCGAACGCCGCCCGCTGGTTGTGACCCAACACGGCCTGGCCGGCCAGCCGAAAGATACAATCGAGGCGACGGACGCCAAGGCCGAAGGCTACTATCACAGCTTCGCGGCCAAGCTCGCAGCCAAGGGCTACATTGTCTACTCCCCGCAGAATCCATATATCGGCGACGAACGTTTCCGCCTGATCGTTCGCCGCGCCAATCCGCTGAAGCTCACGCTGTTCTCCTTCATCACCGGCCAACACCAACGCACGGTGGACTGGCTGGCGCAACTTCCATTCGTCGATCCGGCACGCATCGGTTTCTACGGCCTTTCCTACGGCGGCAAGACCGCGATGCGCGTTCCACCGTTAGTGGAAAAATATAAGGTGGTTATCTGTTCTGGAGACTTCAACGAGTGGATCTGGAAGACAACCAGTGTGGACGAGCCGTTCAGTTACGTCTTCACCAAGGAGTACGAAATCGGCGAGTTCAATCTCGCCAACACGTTCAACTACGCCGAGATGGCCAGCCTGATAGCTCCGCGCCCGTTTATGGTGGAGCGAGGCC